>NZ_JBEZJZ010000028.1:0-83979 GCF_040651455.1 Streptomyces sp. NPDC048483 | reverse complement strand
GGCGGCCACCGGTGCCGGTGGCCGCCCCTCCCGTGTCAGCTTGCTCGGCCGCTCAGTTGCGCGGCGCCCCGTTGGGCAGTTCCACCTTGGCGCCCAGCTCGACGAGCTTCTCCATGAAGTTCTCGTAGCCACGGTTGATCAGGTCGATGCCGTGCACCCGGGAGGTGCCCTGCGCCGCCAGGGCGGCGATCAGGTACGAGAAGCCGCCGCGCAGGTCGGGGATGACCAGGTCGGAGCCCTGGAGTTTCGTCGGGCCGCTCACGACCGCGGAGTGCAGGAAGTTGCGCTGTCCGAAGCGGCAGGCGGAGCCGCCCAGGCACTCGCGGTAGAGCTGGATGTGCGCGCCCATCTGGTTGAGCGCGGAGGTGAAGCCGAGGCGGGACTCGTACACCGTCTCGTGGACGATGGACAGACCGGACGCCTGGGTCAGGGCGACGACCAGGGGCTGCTGCCAGTCGGT
Organism: Streptomyces sp. NPDC048483; assembly: GCF_040651455.1. Classification (NCBI taxonomy): domain Bacteria; kingdom Bacillati; phylum Actinomycetota; class Actinomycetes; order Kitasatosporales; family Streptomycetaceae; genus Streptomyces; species Streptomyces sp. NPDC048483. Next base: position 83,519 of record NZ_JBEZJZ010000028.1, on the reverse strand, counting down.
CTGGAAACCGGGGTGGACGTCGGTCTCCAGGGCGATGGCGTTGAGCGAGCCGCCCGGGTGCCAGAAGCGGATGCCCTCGTCCTCGATCTCGAAGGCGCCGCCGACCCGGCGGAAGGTGTTCAGGAAGGTCATCATCGACCGCTGCTGGGCGCCGCGGACGTAGATGTTGCCCTCGGTGGCCAGCGCCGCGGACGCCCAGGAGGCGGCTTCCAGGCGGTCCGGGAGGGCGCGGTGGTTGTAGCCGTCGAGCTTGTCGACACCGGTGATCCGGATCGTCCGGTCGGTGTCCATGGAGATGATCGCGCCCATCTTCTGCAGTACGCAGATCAGGTCCTCGATCTCCGGCTCCACGGCGGCGTTCGACAGCTCGGTGACGCCCTCGGCCAGTACGGCCGTCAGCAGCACCTGCTCGGTCGAGCCGACCGACGGGTACGGCAGCCGGATCTTGGTGCCGCGCAGCCGCTGCGGGGCCTCCAGGTACTGCCCGTCGTCGCGCTTCTCGATGGTCGCGCCGAACTGGCGCAGCACGTCGAAGTGGAAGTCCACCGGGCGGCCGCCGATGTCGCAGCCACCCAGGCCCGGGATGAAGGCGTGGCCGAGGCGGTGCAGCAGCGGGCCGCAGAACAGGATCGGGATCCGCGAGGAGCCGGCGTGTGCGTCGATGTCCGCGACGTTGGCGCTCTCCACGTGCGACGGGTCGAGCACCAGCTCGCCGGCCTCGTCACCGGGGCGCACCGTGACACCGTGCAGCTGCAGCAGCCCGCGCACCACCCGCACGTCGCGGATGTCGGGCACATTGCGCAGCCGGCTCGGGCCGCTGCCCAGGAGGGCGGCGACCATGGCCTTCGGTACGAGGTTCTTCGCACCGCGAACCCGGATCTCGCCCTCGAGCGGGGTGCCGCCGTGGACAAGCAGTACGTCGTCAGTAGAGACGGTCATGGATCTCGCGTTCCTGGAGACGGGCAGGGGCCAAGCAGAAATGGTAAGGGCGCCGGAGGGTGTGTCCGTAGGGTCGTGCGCCTTTCAGGCATGTAATGGCTTTGTCACAACACGCTCCGCCACTATCCGCCTTTGATCTGTAATCGCCTTTTGGCGGAAAATGGTGCTCAATGTCTTGAATGAGCCATATGCCATTCACCTCGTGCGCCGGTGCTGCCGCCGTACGCCCTGCCCTGCTCTGGCACGGGTCGGGCCGTTGACTCCCCGCTCCGGGCAGAATTGCGGGATCATGTGCCCATGACCGAGGTGTCCTCGCTCACAGGGCGACTGCTCGTCGCCACACCCGCGCTTGCCGACCCCAACTTCGACCGCGCGGTCGTGCTGCTCCTCGACCACGACGAGGAGGGCTCCCTCGGTGTTGTCCTCAACCGCCCGACGCCGGTCGGTGTGGCCGACATCCTCGCACCCTGGGCCGAGCTGGCCGGCGAGCCGGGCGTCGTCTTCCAGGGCGGCCCGGTGTCGCTGGACTCGGCGCTCGGCGTGGCGGTGGTGCCCGGCGCGCTGTCCGGCGAGAGCGGCCTGGCGTCCGCACAGAGCGGCCTGCGGGCCGGCGGCGGCGATACGGAGGCCGAAGGGGGCGCGGCGGCCGCGGACACGGACGATCTGCCGCCCGGTGACGAGCCGCTGGGCTGGCGCCGGGTGCACGGCGCGATCGGCCTGGTCGATCTGGAGGCCCCGCCGGAACTGCTCGCGGCCGTCCTCGGCAGCCTGCGGATCTTTGCCGGGTACGCGGGCTGGGGCCCCGGCCAGCTGGAGGACGAGCTGGTCGAGGGCGCGTGGTACGTCGTCGAGTCCGAGCCGGGCGATGTCTCCTCGCCCGATCCGGAGCAGCTGTGGCGCGCGGTGCTGCGGCGCCAGCGCAACGAGCTGGCGATGGTGGCCACGTATCCGGACGACCCCTCGCTGAACTGAGCCGGGCGGGCCGCACCTTCGGTTCGGGCCCGCGCCGACGTGCCGCGGCTGCGTTGTTACGGGTTCGTCATGGGGAATTGTCGGACCCCGTCGCTATCGTTCGAGAAGCAGGGGACGGTGCGCGGCACGACGGCATGGCCGCGCGGAGACGAACGGGGGAGCGCCATGCACAGGCCGAGCGTGCCCGAGGACCTGGACCTTCCGGAGCGGCTGTGGGCGCGGGCCGCGACGCTGGCGGTGGTGGCCGCCGCCGTGGACGACGGGGACGAATTCTCCCGGGGCCGCCACGGCCTGGAGTGCTGGAACGGCGGCGGCGCCTACTGGTGGCGGCTGAAGCTGTACGAGGACGGCCGCGCCCTGCTGTGCGGCCAGGATTCGGACGGCAGCTACACCCACAGCAAGAACCGGCAGATCGACTTCCTGGCCGGCGGTCCCGACTGGCTGCCCTGGGAGAAGCTGCGGCACGACGCCCAGGGCAATCTCTTCGGCTTCGTCTACTGGTGGCAGGACGGCTCCTGGGCCCGCGCGCCGTATCCCGAGGGCATGCGGGACGACGGCCTGGAGATGGCCCTCAGCTGGGCGGGGACCGGTGAGGACGCGGTCGGGCGGATCATCGACGATCTTGTGGCGCGCACGGAGACCGAGGTCGATCCCGCGGCGGGGGTCCGCGCGTTCATCGCCGCCGCCGAGGCCCGCACGGTCGGCGAGGCGGACATCGCCGCGCTGCTGGCCGCGGTCTGCGACCAGGACTCCTGGTACGCGGTGCGCCCGGAGGCCGCGCTGGCGTTCGCGGTGCAGCTGGGCCTGACGGCCGGGGACCGGGGCGGGGTGCCGGTGGCGTCGTAGGGCGGCACGCCCCTGCAAGCGGTCCTCCGGGCGGCGGCCGGGGTGGCGCTCGTAGGACTTGTCCTCCATACGGCGACAGGCCGACGCTCCCCGCTTCCGACGGGCGTGAGTACCCTTGGCTGTTATGAGCACTCTTGAGCCCGAGCGCGGGGCAGGTACGGGGACCCTCGTAGAGCCGACACCACAGGTGTCGCACGGCGACGGCGACCACGAGCGCTTCGCCCACTACGTCCAGAAGGACAAGATCATGGCGAGCGCGCTCGACGGCACGCCCGTCGTCGCGCTGTGCGGCAAGGTCTGGGTACCGGGGCGCGACCCCAAGAAGTACCCGGTCTGCCCGATGTGCAAGGAGATCTTCGAGTCCATGGGCGCCGGTGGCGACAAGGACAAGGGCGGCAAGGACGGCGGCAAAAAGTAGGAGCTGCCGGCCCGTCCCTCGGTCCGGCGATACGGCTCCGGTGTGCGGATCTGCGCATACCGGAGCCGTACGCGTACCCGCCATGGCAGATTCGGTGCCATGACCTGTACGGCACATACGGATCTGATCCCGCGGCCGCGGCGCCTGGGCCGGGTGCCGCCCGTCGAGGGGCTCCTCTCCCTCGGCCGCGACACGCTCCTCGAGGCGCGTCCCGGCACCGAGGGCGTCGCCCACTGGATGCGGTCCACGATCGGCGCGGCCACCGGCCTGCCGCTCGCGCCGGGCGCCGACGCCGGCCACCGCATCGTGCTCGCCGTCGACCGGAAGCTGGCGCCCGAGGGCTACCGCCTCACCGTGGACGGTGCGGCGATCCGTCTCGACGGCGGCAGCGCGGCCGGGGTCTTCTGGGGCGCGCAGACCTTCCGGCAGCTGCTCGGGCCCGAGGCGTTCCGCCGGGCGCCGGTCGTGGAGCGGGACGTGTGGGACGTCCCGATGGTCGTCATCGAGGACGAGCCCCGCTTCCCCTGGCGCGGCATGATGCTCGATGTCGCACGGCACTTCCTGCCCAAGGACGGCGTGCTGCGCTACATCGACCTGCTCGCCGCCCACAAGCTCAACGTCCTGCACCTGCACCTCACCGACGACCAGGGCTGGCGCCTGGAGATCCGGCGCTTCCCGGAGCTGACCGCGACCGGCGCCTGGCGCGAGCGCACCAAGCTCGGGCACCGGGCCTCCCCGCTGTGGGACGAGCGCCCGCACGGCGGCTTCTACACCCAGGACGACATCCGCGAGATCGTCGCCCACGCCGCCGCCCGCCACATCACCGTCGTCCCCGAGATCGATGTCCCCGGGCACTCACAGGCCGCCATCGCGGCCTACCCGGAACTGGGCAACACCGATGTCGTCGACACCACCTCCCTGAAGGTCTGGGACACCTGGGGCGTCAGTCCCCACGTACTGGCCCCCACCGACACCACCCTGCGCTTCTACGAGCAGGTGCTGGAGGAGGTCCTCGCGCTCTTCCCCTCCCGCTTCGTGCACATCGGCGGCGACGAGTGCCCCAAGGACCAGTGGAAGGCGTCGGCCACCGCCCGGGCCCGGATCGCGGAACTGGGCCTGGCCGACGAGGACGCCCTGCAGAGCTGGTTCATCCGGCACTTCGACCGCTGGCTCGCCGACCGCGGCAGACGGCTGATCGGGTGGGACGAAATCCTCGAGGGCGGCCTGGCCGAGGGTGCGGCCGTCTCCTCCTGGCGCGGCTACGCGGGCGGTGTCGCCGCCGCCCGCGCCGGCCACGACGTCGTCATGTGCCCCGAGCAGCAGGTCTATCTGGACCACCGCCAGCACGCCTCCCCCGACGAGCCGGTGCCCATCGGTTTCGTCCGGACCCTGGAGGACGTCTACCGCTTCGAGCCCGTACCGCCGGAGCTGACGGAGGAGCAGGCCGCGCACATCCTGGGCACCCAGGCCAATGTCTGGACCGAGGTCATGGACAGTCAGCAGCGCCTCGACTACCAGGTCTTCCCCCGGCTCGCGGCCTTCGCCGAGGTCGCCTGGACGCGGCTGCCGGACCCCGCCGACCGCGACGTCCCGGACTTCACCCGCCGGATGGGCACCCACTACGCCCGCCTCGACGCCCTCGGCGTCGACTACCGCCCGCCCGGTGGCCCGCACCCCTGGCAGCGCCGCCCCGGTGTGCTCGGACGCCCGATCGACGGGGCGCCCCCAAACGTGTGAGCCCGTGCGCAAGGCGGGCGCCCGAGCGGCCGGACCCTGGGACGGTGGGTGCCCCGCACCGCCGTACGGGCGACGGGCGCCCACGAAGCGCGCACCGTTCGCGGCACCCCGCGCACCACCCTCCACACCTCGCGTACCACCCTCCACACCCCTCACGACCGGCGGACGAATCAGGACCAGCACGCCGCATGGGGACGGAACGTCGCTTCGCGGACCCTGTCGCCGTGGGTCCGGGAAGATGTGCCAGAGTTGCCACGTCCGGGCCGTGAGCACGTACCGTACGGCGGAGCGGAACAGCCGGGACACCGGGGAAGGGGCAGCTGGCTTGACCACCCACGCACCGCAGGCGTCACAAACAGTGACACTGCCGGCCTCGCTCGACGAGGCGGTGGCGGCGCTCACCGCCATGCCCGCCGCCGTTCCGGTCGCGGGCGGCACGGACCTCATGGCGGCCGTCAACGCCGGACTCCTCAGACCCGCAGCCCTGGTGGGCCTCGGCCGCATCAGCGAGATCCGCGGCTGGCAGTACCAGGACGGCCATGCGCTGCTCGGCGCCGGCCTCACCCTCGCCCGTATGGGCCGCCCCGACTTCGCCGCGCTGATCCCGGGCCTGGCCGCCGCCGCCCGCGCCGCCGGACCCCCGCAGATCCGCAACGCCGGGACGCTCGGCGGCAATATCGTCACCTCCGCGCCCACCGGCGACACCCTGCCCGTGCTCGCCGCCCTCGAAGCGACCGTGATCATCGCCGGTCCCGGCGGGGCCCGCCGCGAGATCCCGGTCAGCCACCTCCTGGCCGGCCGGGAGATGCTGCACCCCGGTGAACTCGTCGGCTTCGTACGGGTGCCGCTGCTGCACGCCCCGCAGACCTTCCTCAAGGCCACCGGCCGTACGGGCCCCGGGCGGGCCACCGCCTCGGTGGCGCTGGTGCTGGACCCGGCCCGGCGAGGGGTGCGCTGTGCCGTCGGGGCGGTCGCCGCGATGCCGCTGCGCCCCCTGGAGGCCGAGCAGTGGGTGGCCTCGCTCATCGACTGGGACGGCGAACGCGGCCTGGTGCCCGAGGCCCTGACGGCCTTCGGCGACTACGTGGCCGCTGCATGCATTCCCGACCCGGCGCCGCCGCAGGACGGTTCGGAACCCGTGCCCCTGCCGCCCGCCGCGCTGCACCTGCGCCGTACGGTGGCAGCCCTGGCCCGCCGCGCACTGGGGAGGGCGCTCTCGTGAGCGAGCGCAGCATGGGAGTCCCCCCGGCCGGAGGGCGGGGGAGAACAATCAGGAGGTGCGCGCCTCGCGAATGCGAGGGCGAGCGAAGCGAGGTCTCGGCATGAGCGACGACAACCACACCCCGCAGCAGCACCCCGAACAGGGCTGGCAACCGCTCCCGCAGGGCGGCGAGTACGAGTCGGAGGCGACCGCCTTCGTCCAGCTCCCCGAGGGCTTCACCACCGGGATCTACGGCGGTGTGCCCGGACGCTACGGAAACGGGAACGGAAGCGGTTACGGCAACCCGGGCGCCGACCCGCTCGCCGCGCCCGGCCACGGCTACACCCCGCCGTCCTCCTTCACCCGGCACGCCGCCGAGCCGCCGGTCCCGGCCGCGGGCACCGACCCGGCCGTGCCCTCGGCGAACGGCCATTGGACGATGCCGTTCGCGGACCCGTCGGCCGGATACGCCGACCCGTCCGCCGGATACCCGGCCCACACGGGTCACCCGGACCAGCCGGGCCACTCGGACCACCCTGGCCACTCGGGTCACCAGGAATCCGCCGCGATCTACCAGGGCGGCGCGCCCGCCGGGACGCAGTCGTGGGGCGGCGACCGGGTGGACTGGCCGGTCGCGGGCAGCCCGGAGGCGGCCGGCGCATGGTCGGTTCCGGCCGCCGCGGACGACACCCTGGAGGAGTCCGGCGAGTATCTGGTCGGCGATGACGGCCTGACGGGGTACCAGGGGCTTCCGGGGCATCACCCGCAGCCCGGTGGCGCCGCCGGATACCAGGGCGGCCACCAAGGCACCTACGGCGGCGCCGAGGCCCCCGCGGACTCCGGCGAAGCCGCCCACACCGGGCACTGGTACTTCGCCGCCGGGCTGAGCGCCACGGCCGCCGTGCCGGAGCAGGGTCATCCCGCCGCCGCCGATCCCTTCAGCGCGCCCGCCGACGGTCCGTACGCGGCGGAGGGCGGCCCGACGGGCGGCGGTGAACCGGTTGACGGCGACCCGTACGGGAGCGGCGCGGCCCCGGCGGACGCCCCGGCCCCCGGCGCGACCGGGCACTGGTCGCTGCCTGCCGACGCGCTGGCCCAGTGGCCGCCCGCCCAGCAGGAGCCCGCGCCCCGGCCGGAGGAGGCGGCGCCGAGCATAGGTGCCGCTCCCGGTGCCGGCGCCGGTCCGTGGGCGGTCCCGGTGGCCGAGCAGGAACAGCCGGATCACTCCGGGGAGTTCGCGGCCGGCCCGGAAGCCGGCGCGGGAGCCGGCGCCGGGGACACGTACGGGGGGGCCTACGAGGCCTACGAGACGTACCAGGAGCCCCCGGCGGCGGCCGGCGAGGACCGTCCTGCCGACAGGGACGAGCGGCCGGCCGAGGAGGCCGCCGAGGCGGTGCACGCCGCGGCGGACCCGGCCCCGGAGGCAGGCCGGACGGCGGCCGTCCCGGAACCCGACGGCGGGGCCGAAGGCGTGGCAGAGGGCGGCGCGGTGCCCCCGGAAGCTCCGGAAACACCCCACGACGTACCGCGGGCAGCCGGGCCCGGCGAGCCCATCAGCCCGTCGGACCACACCGAACCGGCCGAACTCACGGGCGAACCCCTCACCCCCACGGACCTCGCGTCCGTCCCCGACCCCACCGTCACCACCGACCCCACCGCCCCCGCTCCCGACGAGCACGCCCACGACGAGCACCCCGCCGCCTCCTACGTGCTGCGCGTGAACGGCACCGACCGGCCCGTCACGGACTCCTGGATCGGCGAATCGCTGCTCTACGTGCTGCGCGAGCGGCTCGGCCTCGCCGGGGCCAAGGACGGCTGCGCACAGGGCGAGTGCGGGGCCTGTTCCGTCCAGGTGGACGGGCGGCTCGTGGCGTCCTGCCTGGTGCCCGCGGCCACCGCGGCGGGCAGTGAGGTCCGCACGGTCGAGGGGCTCGCCCAGGACGGCGTGCCCTCCGATGTGCAGCGGGCGCTGGCCGCGTCCGGCGCCGTACAGTGCGGCTTCTGCGTGCCGGGCATGGCGATGACCGTGCACGACCTCCTGGAGGGCAACCACGCCCCCAGCGAGCTGGAGACCCGTAAGGCGCTGTGCGGCAACCTGTGCCGCTGCTCGGGCTACCGGGGCGTGCTGGACGCCGTCGAGGAGGTCGTCAAGGGCCGTGCGGAGGCGGCCGCGGCGGCGCACGCCCCGGCGGACACCCCGCAGGAGACGCCCCGTATCCCCCACCAGGCGGGCCCCTCGGACCCCATGGGGCACGCCCCGCACCACCAGGATTCCCCCGGCCACCACCCTCAGCAGGGACCGGGCGCCGATTCGCAGACGGGAGGCGCCGCATGAGCGAGCACAGCGAGCGAGTCATGAAAAGTTGCGCGCCTCGCGAATGCGAGGGTGAGCGAAGCGAGGTCTCGGCATGAGCGGCACGACAGACGGCGCCGGCGCCGCCACCGCGACCCCCGCGGCGGGCATCCCGATCCCGCCCGTGGAACCGCCGCCGCACGGCCTGGGCGTCTCCCTGCCGCCCGCGGACGCGTCCGCCAAGACCGAGGGCACCTTCCCGTACGCCGCGGACCTGTGGGCCGAGGGGCTGCTGTGGGCCGCGGTACTGCGCTCGCCGCACCCGCGCGCGCGGATCGTGTCGATCGACACCCGGCACGCCGCGGAGATGGAGGGCGTACGCGCCGTCCTCACCCATGAGGACGTCCCCGGCGACGCGGGGCACGGCCGGGGCACCCCCGACCGCCCGGTCTTCGCCAAGGACGAGGTCCGCCACCACGGTGAGCCGATCGCCGCGGTGGCCGCCGACCACCCCGACACCGCACGGCTGGCCGCGGCCGCCATCGCCGTCGAGTACGAGCTCCTGGACGCCGTCACCGACCCCCAGCTGGCCTTCGAGGCCGAGCCGCTGCACCCCGACGGCAACCTCATCCGGCACATCCCGCTCCGCTTCGGCGACGCCGAGGCGGTCGGCGAGGTGATGGTCGAGGGGCTCTACCGCATCGGCCGCCAGGACCCGGCCCCCATCGGGGCCGAGGCCGGGCTCGCGGTGCCGCGCCCCGACGGCGGCGTGGAGATCTACACCGCCTCCACCGACCCGCACACCGACCGCGATCTGGCCGCCGCCTCCTTCGGCCTCGACCCGGAGCGCGTCAAGGTGGTGGTGACCGGCGTCCCCGGTGCCACCGCCGACCGCGAGGACCCCGGCATCCAGCTCTCGCTCGGCCTGCTGGCGCTGCGTACCGGCTGCCCGGTCAAGCTCGCCGCCACCCGCGAGGAGTCCTTCCTCGCCCACGCCCACCGCCACCCCACGCTGCTGCGCTACCGCCACCATGCCGACGCGGACGGCCGGCTGGTCAAGGTGGAGGCGCAGATCCTGATGGACGCCGGCGCCTACGCGGACACCTCCGCCGAGGCGCTGGCCGCCGCCGTCTCCTTCTCCTGCGGCCCGTACGTCGTCCCGCATGCCGTCATCGAGGGCTGGGCGGTACGGACCAACAACCCGCCGTCGGGCCATATGCGCGGCGAGGGCGCGATGCAGGTCTGCGCCGCCTACGAGGGCCAGATGGACAAGCTGGCCGCCCAGCTGGGCCTGGAGCCGGACGAGATCCGGATGCGCAACGTGATGGCCACCGGCGATCTGCTGCCGACGGGCCAGACCGTCACCTGCCCCGCGCCGGTTGCCGAACTGCTGCGCGCCGTCAAGGAGGCGCCGCTGCCCGAGCTGCCCAAGGACGCCCCCGAAGCGGAATGGCTGCTGCCGGGCGGCCCCGAGGGCGCGGGCGAGCCGGGCGCGGTGCGGCGCGGCGTCGGCTACGCGCTGGGCATGGTGCACATGCTCGGCGCCGAGGGCACCGACGAGGTGTCCACCGCCACCGTCAAGGTCAGCGGATCGGTCGCCACCGTCATCTGCGCGGCCGTCGAGACCGGTTCCGGGTTCTCCACCCTGGCGCGGCAGATCGTCCAGGAGACGCTGGGCATCGACGAGGTCCATGTCGCGGGCGTCGACACCGACCAGCCCCCGGCCGGACCGGCCTGCCACGGCCGCCACACCTGGGTCTCCGGCGGCGCCGTCGAGCGCGCCGCCAAGATGGTGCGCACCCAGCTCCTCCAGCCACTGGCCCACAAGTTCGGTATGTCCACCGAGCTGCTCACCATCACCGACGGCAAGATCACCTCGTACGACGGGGTGCTCAGCACGACCGTCGCGGAGGCACTGGACGGCAAGGAACTGTGGGCCACCGCCCAGTGCCGGCCGCACCCGACGGAGCCGCTGGACGAGGGCGGGCAGGGCGACGCGTTCGTCGGCCTGGCCTTCGCCGCCATCCGGTGCGTCGCGGACGTCGACATCGAACTGGGCACCGTCCGCGTGGTGGAGATGGCCGTCGCGCAGGACGTGGGCCGGGTGCTCAACCCGCGCCAGCTGCGGGCCCGTATCGAGGCGGGCGTCACCCAGGGCCTGGGCGCCGCCCTGATGGAGAACCTGCGCACCACCCGCGGCCAGGTCCGCCACCCCGACCTCACGGGCTACGCGCTGCCGACCGCCCTCGACGCCCCCGATATCCGCATCGTCAAACTCGTCGAGGAACGCGACGTGGTCGCCCCCTTCGGCGCCAAGCCCGCCAGCGCCGTTCCGGTCGTCACCTCCCCGGCCGCCGTCGCCTCCGCCGTCCGCGCCGCCACCGGCCGCCCCATCGGCCGCCTCCCGATCCGCCCACAGGCGGCGGTGGCACAGGTGGTGCAGCAGTAGAGCGGCGCCACCCGCCGGGAGGCCCGGCCATCTGCCGCCAGGGCCCGCCGCTGGACGACGGCGATGACGGTGCCGCTTCCCCGTGAGTCCCCCTCCGCTCTGGCACGGGTAGGGCACGACGGGCGCCAGGTACGAAGGAAGCTCGTGCATAAGTTCGATAGAGCTTGTTGCTCGGATTGCGGTAGGGGTCCGCGGTCTCCCCGTGCCGGGTTCCAGTCGCGGCGCCGAGGGATTGCGGCGATGCTGTCAAGGGAGCGTGACCGGCCTCGTGCGGGCAGCGCGCGTCGGTCACCGCGCTGCACAGGAAGGCGGCGGCCATGACGGCGATACCGAACGCGACACAGCGAGGGCACGGGGGGCCCGACGGCAGCGAAATGATCAATGGCGCGTCGTTGTTCGCTGGGATCATGCTGATGGTCAGTGGGCCTTTCAGCATTCTTACGGGCGCAGCCGGCATCGCGCAGGACCAGATATTCGGCGCGTCCCGGTACCTCTACCGGTTCGACCTCACCACTTGGGGCTGGATCCATGTTTGGGTCGGGGTGGCGCTCGTCCTTGCCGGTCTGGGGGTTTTGGCAAACAAGAGCTGGGGTCGTGGGGCCGGCACAGCAGTGGCAGGAATCAGCCTGATCACCCAGTTCATGTTCGTTCCGTACTATCCGGCGTGGTCCATCCTCGTGATGACACTCGACCTCCTGATCGTGTTTGCGCTGACGAGGTTCCGTGCCGGAACGAGCAACTGAGACGGACGACGAAAAGGGCGGCACCCCTCTGGGGGTGTCGCCCTTCTCTTTTGCCTGGTCAAGGCCATGGAGGCCGTGGCGGGATTCGAACCCACGTAACTCGCTTTGCAGGCGAGCCCCTGAACCACTCGGGCACACGGCCGGGTTGAGATGTGGTGATGCCCCGACTCTATGGCGCGGGGCCGGGGGCGGGGCAAGGGATTCGGGCGGGCTGCCATGAGGCTGCAATGTGGGGTTCATGAAGGGGGGTGCCGTGGTGAAGCCGGGCGCTCGCCCTTCATGAACCCCCTGGCGTCAGGTGTGCGGGGCGCTGTCCCGTATCGCGACCAGGCCGTTGAAGACGCCGGCATAGGCGGTGCCGTCGGGGCCGAGGGTGATCGGGGCCCAGTTGTTGTCGTAGAGCGGGCCGGTGCCGGTCAGGCGCTTGAAGCGGGTGTGGCCGGTGCGGAAGTCGACGGCGGTCAGGTACCAGGCGTCGATGCCCAGGCGGTTGGGGTCCTTTGTGTAGAAGTAGAGGAGGCCGTTGGCGGTGGAGAGCTTGGCGACGCTGGAGGGGGCGCGTTCCCGGCTCTCCCAGACGGTGTCGCAGCCGCTGCCGTCCGGCCGGATATCGACCCTGGTGATGCCGCCGACCACCGACTTGCCGAGGAGGAGCGAGGTCACGTTCTCGTAGCCGTAGTTGTTCTCGACGACGAGGCTGTTGCCGTAGCCGATGAGGGAGTTGTCGGTGGTGGAGGCGCCGGCGCCGAAGACCGGGACCGTGCAGACCAGGCGGCCGGCGGCCGGGCCGGTGCGGCGGAAGACCAGGACGTTCATCCGGTCGTCGGCGTTGTCGGTGATGGCCACGTAGGGGTGGGCGGTGTCGCCGAGGAGGGTGGGGGTGGTGCCGGAGCCCTGGTTGATGGAGCCGGGTTTGCCGCCGCTGCCGCGGTCGTAGGTCCGGCGCCACTGGATGCGCGGGGTGCCGTCGGCGTCCGCGCGCAGGCCGTAGAGGGCGTGGTCGGAGACGAGGGAGACGCCGTCCCGGGCGGCCGAGAAGCTGTTCTGGATCTCCTCGCCGGGCAGTTGGACGGTGCGTACGGTGCCGGTCTGCGGGGCGATGGTGCCGATGCGTCCCTTACGGGTGACCCACCAGATCCGGCCGTCCCAGTCGGGCTGGACGGCGGTGACCGGGTCGCACTCCCCGCGCGGGTAGAGGTTGGTCCAGCCGACGCAGTCGTGCGGGACGTACGGGGTCAGGTCCCAGTCGTTGTCGACGGTGAAGTGCCAGGTGCCGTCGGCGGACCGGGCGTGGGACAACCGCAGGACGTGCTGGCGGGAGTCGGCAAGGACGACCCGGTCCTTGTTGTCCAGGTAGAAGTAGGCGCCGCCCGAGGTGTCCTTGAAGATCTTGGAGAAGTCGAGGCGGGTGATCGCCTCGATGGTGGACGGGCGCTGCGGCAGCTTGTACTCGGCCAGGGTGGCCAGGCTCCTGGGATCCAGCAGCTTGAGGCGGAAGCCCTGGAAGGTGCCGCACACGGTCAGGATCCGGCCCTCGCGGTCGAAGGTGACGGTGGCGCATTCGCCGCCGAGGGCCGCCATCTTCTCGCTGGTCACGGTGGGCCGGTCGCCCAGCGGGCCGGGAAAGGGGTGGGTGTCGCTGCTCGCGCCGTCGCCGTGCATCCCGGCCCGCCCGTTCGGTGCGAGGAAGGGGTGCCGGGGCGGCGCCTGGTCCGCGGGGAGCGGGTCGGCGGTGGCCGGGGCGCCCTCGTACTGCGGGACGAGCCGGTGCCCGGGGGCGGGCGGTATCGGCGCCGCCTGCGCGCCCGGGGCGAGCGCCGCGGAGGCGGGGAGGGCGAGGAGCAGGGCGGCGAGGGCCGCGCCGGCGCGCGCCCCGAACCGTCCCCGCGCCCGTCTTCCGCGCGCCTCAAAGAGCCGTGTCTGCATGCGAGTTCCTTCATCCGTTGGCAACGGCGGACGAGGCTAAGGCGGGGGAGCCGAGGAGTCCATGGCTTCCGGGGTCCTGGAACACGGCGTTCATACGGCTGTCGTCGGCGGCCGTACGGTTCTGCGCCGGGCCGCGGTGTACGGGGGGCCGGGGTCGCCCCGTCCGCTTCGGCGGCGGGCGACGAGCCACCGGTGCCGGGCTGCCCGATACGGCTGTCCGCCGTCCCCGCGCCCGTCCCGCACCGCCCGCTGCCGGGAGCCGGAACCGGGAGGCCAGGACTCCGGGCGTAGGACCCCCGACCGATCGCATCCCCACCCCCGGACAGGGGCGCACCCGCCCCACGGCCCTTACGCTGGCCCGATGACCGCCGACCACCCCCACCCGGGCGACAGCGACGTCGCCGCCCCCGCCGACCGCCCCGCCATACCCGGCCCGCGCCACGACCCGGCGGGGGAGAGCACCGACGGCGGCGGTGTGCTGTCCCGCCCGTACCGCGCGCTGACCCTCGGCATCATCTCCGTCATCTCGCTCGTCGCCTTCGAGGCGAGCGCCGTGAACACCGCGATGCCCGTCGCCGCCCGCGCCCTGGACGGCATCGGGCTCTACGCCTTCGCCTTCTCCGCCTTCTTCACGGCGAGCCTGTTCGCCATGGCGCTCTCGGGCGAGTGGAGCGACCGGCGCGGGCCGCTGGCGCCGCTGTTCGCCGGGATCGCGGCGTTCGGGGCGGGGCTGCTGGTCGCGGGCGGCGCGGGGACCATGGGGATGTTCATCGCGGGGCGCGGGGTGCAGGGCATCGGCGGCGGGCTGGTGATCGTCTCGCTGTACGTCGTGGTCGGCCGCGCCTACCCCGAGCGGCTGCGCCCCTCGATCATGGCGTCGTTCTCGGCCGCCTGGGTGGTGCCGGTGATCGTCGGCCCGCTGGTCTCCGGCACCGTCACCGAACACCTCGGCTGGCGCTGGGTCTTCCTCTCCATCCCCGTCCTGATACTGCTGCCCCTCGCGGTGATGCTCCCGGCGCTGCGCAAACTGCCCCGTACGGAACCGGGCGAGCGCAGCGGCGCGCGGCACATCCTGGGCAACCGCCGCTGTCTGCTCGCGCTGGCCGTCGCGGCCGGCGCCTGTCTGCTCCAGTACGCGGGCCAGCACCCCGCCTGGTTCGCGCTGCTGCCGGCCGTCGTGGGCTCCGCGCTGCTGGTGCCGGGCATCGTGCGGCTGCTGCCGCGCGGCACGTTCCGGGCGGCGCGCGGTCTGCCGTCCGTGGTGCTGATGCGCGGCCTGGCCGCCGGGGCGCTGGTGGCGGCCGAGAGCTTCATCCCGCTGATGCTGGTCACCCAGCGGGGCCTGTCCGCCACACTCGCCGGTCTCTCGCTCACCGGCGGCGGCCTGACCTGGGCGCTCGGCTCGTACGTACAGAGCCGCCCCCGCCTCGAGCCGCACCGCGAGCGGCTGATGGGCCTGGGCATGGCCTTCTTGACCGCCGCCATCGTCATGGTTCCCCTGGTGCTGCTCGACGGGGTCCCGGTCTGGATCGTCGCGGCGGCATGGACGCTCGGCGGCTTCGGTATGGGGCTCAATATTTCCAGCGGCGGCGTCCTGCTGCTGAAGCTGTCCCGGCCCGAAGAGGCGGGCAGTAATGCGGCGTCACTGCAGATGGCGGACGCGCTGGGGAATGTCGCGTTCGTAGGGCTCAGCGGGGTGCTGTTCGTGGCGTTCGGCGGCGGCCAGGCTGCCGTGGGCGGTGTCGCCGAGGGACACCCGGCCGCGTTCGTCGCCGTGTTCGCGGCGATGGCGGTGGTGGCGGCGGTGGGCGCGGGTGTCGCGAGCCGCTTGAGGTCTCTCCCCACGTTTTCGGCTTTCCCGCCGTAGGGGTTGTTCGCCGTTCCGCCTGCGGCGGACGGTGCCGCTGCGCGGGGCTGTTCGGCAGCGGCACCGGGCTTACACGGCTCCGCCGCTACAGCCCCGCGCCTCCCCGTTGGGGGTGGGGAAGAACGGTGGGGGCGTACGTCATCGGTCCGGTGCGCCTGTGGGATCGATCACAGCTGAACGGGACCCTCAACGCCCGCCCCCACCGGCCTCTTCACCCCCCGCCACCCACGGGAGAGGCCCCTCCGCAGGACGAAGTCCGGAGGAGGGGCACCGCACCCGTACAACCCACGCCCGCCGCTGGGGGTACCTCCCACGCCCTTCAGGCAGTGGGGGAGCAACGGCGCACCACCCCCACGGCGGGAGGGCCGAAAGCGGGGGAGAGACCAGCCGTTAGGCTGGGCCGGTTGCCGACCGCCGAGCCAGCCCGACGGAGACCGTGACTACCACCACCAGTGCCACCAACAATCACCACCTGTCCCCGGCCTTTCCGGGACGGGCCCCCTGGGGTACCGCGAACAAGCTGCGCGCCTGGCAGCAGGCGGCCATGGACCGGTACATCCAGACCCAGCCCAGAGACTTCCTCGCCGTCGCGACGCCCGGCGCCGGCAAGACGACCTTCGCGCTCACCCTCGCGTCGTGGCTGCTGCACCATCACGTCGTGCAGCAGGTGACGGTCGTCGCGCCGACCGAACATCTGAAGAAGCAGTGGGCGGAGGCGGCGGCCCGGATCGGCATCAAGCTCGATCCGGAGTACAGCGCGGGCCCGCTGGGCCGCGAGTACCACGGCATCGCGATCACCTACGCCGGTGTCGGCGTCCGGCCGATGCTGCACCGGAACCGGATCGAGCAGCGCAAGACGCTGGTCATTCTCGACGAGATCCACCACGCCGGTGACTCCAAGTCCTGGGGCGAGGCGTGCCTGGAGGCGTTCGAGCCGGCCACCCGGCGGCTCACGCTGACCGGTACGCCGTTCCGGTCCGACACCAACCCCATCCCGTTCGTGACGTACGAGGAGGGCAACGACGGCATCCGCCGCTCCTCGGCCGACTACACCTACGGCTACGGGAACGCCCTGGGCGACGGCGTCGTCCGGCCGGTCATTTTCCTCTCCTACAGCGGCAACATGCGCTGGCGGACCAAGGCGGGCGACGAGATCGCGGCCCGGCTCGGCGAGCCGATGACCAAGGACGCGGTCTCGCAGGCGTGGCGTACCGCGCTGGATCCGCGCGGCGACTGGATGCCGAATGTGCTGCGCGCCGCCGACCAGCGGCTGACGGAGGTCCGCAAGTCCATCCCGGACGCGGGCGCCCTCGTCATCGCCTCCGACCAGGAGCAGGCCCGCGCGTACGCCAAGCTGATCCGGGAGATCACCGGGAAGGGCGCCACCCTCGTCCTGTCCGACGACTCCGGCGCCTCGCAGCGCATCGACGACTTCGCCGGGTCCGACGACCGGTGGATGGTCGCGGTGCGGATGGTGTCGGAGGGCGTCGACGTGCCCCGGCTGGCGGTCGGGGTGTATGCGACGACGATCTCCACGCCGCTGTTCTTCGCGCAGGCCGTGGGCCGCTTCGTACGGTCGAGGCGGCGCGGCGAGACCGCCTCCGTCTTCCTGCCCACCGTCCCCATGCTGCTCGGCTTCGCCAACGAGATGGAGGTCGAGCGCGACCACGTCCTCGACAAGCCGAAGAAGGAGGGGGAGGAAGACCCCTACGCCGAGTCCGAGAAGGAGATGGACGAGGCGAACAAGGAGCAGGACGAGGACACCGGCGAGCAGGAGCAGTTCTCCTTCGAGGCGCTGGAGTCCGAGGCGGTCTTCGACCGCGTGCTCTACGACGGCGCCGAATTCGGCATGCAGGCGCACGCGGGCAGCGAGGAGGAGCAGGACTACCTCGGCATCCCCGGACTGCTGGAGCCCGACCAGGTGCAGATGCTGCTGCAGAAGCGGCAGGCCCGGCAGATCGCGCACAGCAGGAAGAAGCCGGACGGCGAGGCCGATCTGCTGGAGCTGCCGGCCGAGCGGCGGCCGGTGGTCAGCCACAAGGAGATGCTGGAGCTCAGGAAACAGCTGAACACGCTGGTCGGGGCCTATGTGCACCAGAGCGGGAAACCGCACGGGGTGATCCACACCGAACTGCGGCGGGTGTGCGGCGGACCGCCGAGCGCGGAGGCCACCGCCGGGCAGCTCAACGAGCGGATCAAAAAGGTACGGGAGTGGGCGACACGGATGCGGTGACCGCCGCGGCCTGTTGTCTCACCTATTGGGCGGTGCACCTCTTTCAGGTGTGCCGCCCTCCGTCATTCCCGGGACGATCTGGGGTATTCCGGGCGCCGTAGCCCGGATTCTGGACGGACTCTTCCGCTGACCGGACTTGCTCGCTACTGTCCCGGTCACGCACACGCCCCGTGGCAGCGCCGCCGCGGAGCGCAGCCGGTGCATGCGGCCGGCGGCCTCTTGCGACGCTGCAACGGGACACGCAGCTCGCGTCACACGAGCGCCGCCACTCAACCAGGAGGGGGCGTCGTGACCGCGGAGACCTCCCAGACGCTTGACCGGGGCCTGCGGGTCCTCAAACTTCTCGCCGACACCGACCACGGGCTGACCGTCACCGAGCTCTCCAACAAACTCGGCGTCAACCGCACCGTCGTCTACCGTCTGCTCGCGACCCTGGAGCAGCACGCTCTGGTACGCCGCGACATAGGCGGCCGGGCCAGGGTCGGCCTCGGGGTGCTGCGCCTGGGCCGCCAGGTGCATCCGCTGGTCAGAGAGGCGGCGCTGCCCGCGCTGCGCTCGCTCGCCGAGGACATCGGGGCCACCGCGCACCTCACCCTCGTCGACGGCACCGAGGCGCTGGCCGTCGCCGTCGTGGAGCCCACCTGGACGGACTACCACGTCGCCTACCGCACCGGTTTCCGCCACCCGCTGGACCGCGGGGCGGCCGGCCGGGCCATCCTCAAGGCCCGTCAGGGCCACACCCAGGACGCCGGACTCGCCCTGACCCATGGGGAGTTGGAGGCCGGCGCGAGCGGGGCGGCGGCGCCGCTGCTCGGGGTGAGCGGCATCGAGGGCAGCGTGGGCGTGGTGATGCTCGCGGACACCGTCTCCGAGCGGATCGGGCCGCGGGTGATCGAGGCGGCCCGCGAGGTGTCGGAGGCGCTGCGGTGACCTGTGAAGGCGTCGTGGTCGAGTCGTGAGGCCGTAGCGCCTCGAGGGGCTGGTGAGGCGGGGGTCATCTAGGCTGGCGGGGTGTCTGCACGCGTTCGCGCCCTGGCGGCCTGCACCGCCCTCGTTCTCGCCCTTCTCCTCGCCGCGGTCCTCGCGCCGCTGCCGTATTCGGTCGCCTATCCGGGAATGACGGCGGATGTGCTCGGCGCGGACAAGGGCAAGCCGGTGATCACCATCACCGGCGCCGGCACCCGCACCACGCGCGGGCAGCTGCGGATGACCACGATCGTCGCCACCGGCCCGGACGCCTCCGTCCACCTGCCGGACATCGTGCGGGCCTGGTACCGGATGGACGAGGCTGCGATGCCGCGCGAGGCCGTCTACCCGGTGGGCAGCAACACCGAGGAGATCGCGGAGCACAACGCGAAGCAGATGCGGCACTCCCAGGACACGGCCACCGCCGCCGCGCTGCACCGGCTGGGCAGGTCGCCCAGGGACATCAAGGTCAGGCTGAGCCTGGCGGACGTCGGCGGCCCCAGCGCCGGGCTGATGTTCGCCCTCGGCATCGTCGACAAGGTGGCCGGCGACGGCCGGGGCGGCGATCTGACCGGCGGCCGGACCATCGCGGGCACCGGCACCATCTCCGCGGACGGCAAGGTCGGCGCGGTCGGCGGCGTCCCGCTCAAGACCCAGGCGGCACACCGCGACGGCGCCACCGTCTTCCTGGTCCCGAAGCGGGAGTGCACCGACGCCCGCGCCGAGCTCCCCCGCGGGATGCGGCTGATTCCCGTCACCACGCTGGACAGCGCGGTCAAGGCACTGACCGCCCTGCAGACCAAGGGCGCCAAGGTACCCAGCTGCTGACCCGGCCCATCCCGACCTGACCTGACCCGGCCCGGCCCGGCCCGGCTCCGGAGGTTTGCACGACCTGCGTTGTCGTGACGCAGCGCCATCGGCTTGGATCGTTCCCGTGAATAACTTCCAGCCACCGCCACCGCCCGGTAACCCCCACCCCGGCTTCGGCCCCGCGCAGCCGCAGTACGGACCTCCGCAGGCCGTACCGCCGCAGCCGATTCCGCACCAGCCCGTTGCACCCCAGGCCGGGGCGCCGTTCTACGCCCCGCCGCAGCCTTTGCCGCCGCAGACGATGCAGCCGCAGGGCCCGCCCCGGCAGGCACTCGCGGTCCCCGGACTGCGGTTGCTCGCCCGCTTCATCGACTCCGTGATCATCTCGGCGATGCTGGTGGTTGCCGTGAGGCTGACCACCGGGTTCCTGCACCACCACCCCGAGGCCGAAGTGCCGGTGGTGGCCGCCATGCTCGCCTGGCTGCTCTTCGCCGCCGTCCTCTTCGAGCCGCTGACGACGGCGATGGGCGGCACCCTCGGCAAGGCCGTCTGCGGCCTGCGCGTCATCCGCCTCGAGACCGGCCGGAAGGTCGGCTTCGGCATCGCCCTGGGGCGCTGGCTCGCCTACCTGGGCATGGGCATGGTGCCCGTCCTGGGGCTGATCAACGTCCTGTCCTGCATCTGGAACGAGCCCTTCCGGCAGTGCATGCACGACCGGGCGGCCAACACGGTGGTCGTCAAGCGCCGGTGGCAGTGACGGAGGGGGCGCGGGGACGGCGCTGCCGGGCCCCGCACCCGTCCCTCACCCCTTGATGAAGCCCTCCCTGACCAGCCACGCCTTGGCGACCTCGTGCGGGTCCTCGCCGCCCACGTCCACCTTGCGGTTGAGCTCCTGGGCGACGCGGTTGTTCAGTGCTTTGGTGACCGGGGCCAGCAGCGGGGCGATCTGGGGGTACTTCTTCATCGTCTCGGCGTTCATCTCGGGCGCCGCGTTGTAGTTCGGGAAGAAGTGCCGGTCGTCGGCCAGCACGGTCAGGCCCATGACGGCGATCCGCCCGTCGGTGGTGAAGACCTCGCCGAAGGTGCAGGACCTGCCCTGGGAGGCCTCGGTGTAGACCACGCCGCCGGTCATCTTGCGGATGTTGCCGGAGGGGATCTTCATGCCGTAGGTCTTCGCCATGCCGGGCAGGCCGTCGTTGCGGGTGGCGAATTCGTTCTCCACGCACAGGGTGACCGCGCCGGGGTTCTTCTTCAGCAGCGCCGCGACGTCCGAGAGGTTCTTGACCGGGTACTTCTTGAGGTTGGCGGCGTTCAGCGCCAGTGCGTAGGTGTTGTTGAGGCTGGACTGCGGCAGCCACACAATGCCGTTCTTGCGGTCCGCGTCGCGCACCGCCACCCACTGCTTGTGGATGTCGGCGATCGGCTTCACATGGCCGAGGTGGGTGATCCAGCCGGTGCCGGTGTACTCGTACATGCCGTCCGCGGTGCCGGTGCGGACGGCCTCGCGGGCGCCGATGGTGCCCTGGATGTTGGTCTTGTCGATGACGGTGGCGCCGGCGGCCTTGAAGACCAGGCCCATGATCTGGCCGAGGATGATGTTCTCGGTGAACTCCTTGGACGTCACGGTGAGCGTGGCGCCCTTGAGCGGCAGACCCCGGCCGACCGTGCCCGGCCTGACGTCGTCGCTCATCGGGCTGCCGCTGACCAGCCCGCAGCCGCTCAGGGCGGCCGCGGCGAGCAGCAGCCCGGCCAGGGCGACGGAGGCGGTGCGGGGGTGCCGGCGTCGGGTGGATCCGCGTAGCGCCATCAGTTCGTCCCCTCCAGGCCGCGCGGCCGCAGCAGCAGTTCGGCCAGCGACGCCAGCCATTCGACGAGCAGTGCCAGCGCCACGGTCAGCACCGAGCCGAGGATCAGTACGGGCATCCGCTGGGTGATGATGCCCGCCGAGATCACGTCACCCAGGCCGCCGCCCCCGCCGAAGGTGGCCAGCGTCGCGGTGCCGACGTTCAGGACGAGCGCGGTGCGCACGCCCGCCAGGATCAGGGGTACGGCCAGGGGGAGTTCCACCTTGCCCAGCACGCCCATGGGTGACATGCCGATGCCGCGGGCCGCCTCGGTCAGCGTCGGGTCGATGCCGCGCAGCCCGGCGATGGTGTTGGCCAGCACCGGCAGCACGGCGTAGATGACCATGCCGACGATGGCGGAGCGCGCGCCGATGCCCAGCCAGATGACCAGCAACACGAGCAGACCCAGGGCGGGCACGGCCTGGCCTAGGTTGGCGACGGCCATCGCGACGGGGGCGGCCCGGCGCAGCCTGGCGCGGGTCATCGCGATGCCCAGCGGGATCGCGATGATCAGCACGAAGAAGGTGGAGACCGCGGTGAGCTGGATGTGCTGGCGCAGCGCCAGCCACACCTTGCCGTCGTCGACGGCCTGGTGGGCGATGTCGTCCAGGCGGGCGCCGCGGAACCACAGCCAGGTGGCGAGCAGCGCGGCCACCAGGAAGACCGGCATGAAGGTCCACTTCTGCCAGCTGATGCGGCGGGCGCCGGGGGCCGGGGCGCGGGCGGGCGCCTCCCCGATGGCGCTCTCCCGTTCCTCGATGTCGGTGTCGTCCAGATGGGCCAGCCCGTCCACCTTGTGCCCGCCCGGCGGCCGTCCCCCGCCGCTGCCCGCCGGCCCGCCGTTGCCGCTGCTGTTGTGCGAGCTCATGCCTTGACCCCCGGCCCGCCCTCGCCGCTGTCCAGTCCCTCCTGCGCCCGCAGGGTTTCTCGATGGCGCGCCTCCTGGAGCTCGTGCTGATGCTCCAGGGCCTCGAGGCGGTCCGTCTCCAGCAGTTCATGGACGGTGTTCATCAGCGTCGCCATGTCGACCACGCCGGTGTACTCGCCGCGCCGCCCGGTGACCGCGACCCGCCCGGCGTTGTCGGTGAGCACCGCCTCCAGGGCGTCGCGCAGCGTGGCGTCGCGGGTGACGGTGTCGGTCACCAGCGTCCCGGCCCGCGCCAGCGACTCCTTGGCGAGCGACAGATCGCCGCGGCGCAGCCACTTGTAGGGGCGGCGGTTCCGGTCCAGCAGCAGCAGCTCATTGGTGGAGCCGTTGCGCAGCAGGTCGAAGATGTCCTGGAGCGGGTCGTCGATGCGGGCGGTCGGGAAGTCGACGACGCCCACGTCCCGTACGCGGGTGAGGTTGAGCCGCTTGAGCGCCGCGCCCGCGCCCACGAAGCCGGAGACGAAGTCGTCCGCGGGGTTGGTGAGGATCGCTTCGGGGGTGTCGAACTGGGCGATGTGCGAGTGCTCGCGCAGCACCGCGATGCGGTCGCCGAGTTTGATGGCCTCGTCGAAGTCGTGGGTGACGAAGCAGATGGTCTTGTGGAGCTCGTGCTGGAGCCGGATCAGCTCGTCCTGGAGGTGGTCGCGGGTGATCGGGTCGACGGCGCCGAAGGGCTCGTCCATCAGCAGGACGGGCGGGTCGGCGGCGAGCGCGCGGGCGACGCCGACGCGCTGCTGCTGGCCGCCGGAGAGCTGACGCGGGTAGCGGCCGTGGAATTCGCGGGGGTCCAGGCCGACGAGGTCGAGCATCTCCTCGACCCGGCCGGTGACCTTGGCCTTGGACCAGCCGATCATCTTCGGTACGAGGGCGATGTTCTGCGCCACCGTCATGTGCGGGAAGAGACCGGAGGCCTGGATGGCGTAGCCCACCTTGCGGCGCAGCTTGACCGGGTCCATGTCGGTGACGTCCTCGTCGCCGATCCGGATCCGTCCCGACGTCGGCTCGATCAGCCGGTTGATCATCTTCAGGGTGGTGGACTTCCCGCAGCCCGACGGCCCGACGAAGATCACGATCTCGCCGGCCTTGACCTCCATGTTGACGTTGTCCACCGCGGGGGCGGCGCTCCCCGGATAGGTCTTGGTCAGGTTCTCCAGATGGATACGGGCGCCGGTGGTCTGCTGCGGTGTCTTCCCGCTGGTCCCGGACGGCTCAGGCACGGATCCCCCTGGAGATGGTCAGACGTCCGATCAGGACGTAGGCGGCGTCGAAGAGAAGGGCGAGGACGACGATCCCGACGGTGCCGGCGAGCACCTGGTTGAGCGAGTTGGCACTGCCCAGCGAGGCGATCCCGCGGAAGATCTCGTTGCCCAGGCCGGGTCCGGAGGCGAAGGCGGCGATGGCGGCGATGCCCATCAGCATCTGGGTGGCGACCCGGATGCCGGTCAGGATCGGCGGCCAGGCCAGCGGCAGTTCCACGCGGCAGAGCCGGGCCAGGCGCGACATCCCGATCCCCTTGGCCGCATCGACCAGCGCCGGGTCCACCCCGCGCAGCCCGACGATGGCGTTGCGGACCACCGGCAGCAGCCCGTACAGGGTCAGTGCGATCACCGTCGGGGGGACGCCGAGGCCGACGACCGGGATCAGCAGACCGATCAGGGCCAGCGACGGGATGGTCAGGATGGTGGCGGTCGATGTGGTGGCGAGACTGCCCGCCCATTCGCTGCGGTACGTCACCACACCGATGAGGACGCCCAGCAAGGTGGCGAGCACCATGCACTGGAAGACCGCGCTGGCGTGCTGATACGTATCCGTCAGCAGCTGGGCGTGCCGGGTGCCGACGTACTCCCAGAAGCTCACTCGGCGCTCTCCTTGGTCAGTCCCCCGCTGCCTGCTTCACCAGGGGGATGATGCGCAGTGGAACCGGATTTTCCATGACGATTGCCGTCGAAGCCCGCACAATGCCATCAAAACCTACAACCAGGTCGATCACACGCTGCAGATCCGCGTTGGACCGCGCGACCAGCCTGCAGAGCATGTCCCCATGTCCCGTCGTTGTATGCAGCTCCAGCACTTCGGGAACGGTCGCCAAGTGCGCGCGGATGTCGCTGCCTTGACCCTGTTTGATCTCCAGCGTGGCGAAAGCGGTCACCGGATAGCCGAGCGCGGCCGGGTCCACGTCCGGCCCGAAACCCCTGATCACTCCATTGGACTGAAGCCGGTCCAGGCGCGCCTGCACCGTCCCGCGCGCCACCCCCAGCCGCCGCGACGCCTCCAGGACCCCGATCCGCGGCTCCTGCGCCAGCAGCTCCAGCAGCGCCCCGTCCAAATGATCGATCGCCATCGCCCACGCCTCCGATTTTCTTGGTCATCATGTGCAGATAGCCCGGCTGCTGCGCCGCACTGCTATACACAATGCCCATCGCATACGGAAACTATTGCGCACCTTGTGGATCGGAGGGAGTCTGCCGCCATGGCAGACACCACGATGCACACCAAGCCCACCATCCCCGGCTCGGCCCGACAGGCGGACCCCTTCCCGGTCAAGGGGATGGACGCGGTCGTCTTCGCCGTGGGCAATGCCAAGCAGGCCGCCCACTACTACTCCACCGCCTTCGGCATGACCCGCGTCGCCTACTGCGGACCGGAGAACGGCAGCCGGGAGACGGCCAGTTACGTCCTCGAATCCGGCGGCGCCCGCTTCGTGTTCACCTCCGTCGTCAAGCCGACCACCGACTGGGGCCGCTTCCTCGCCGACCATGTCGCCACCCACGGCGACGGCGTCATCGACCTGGCCATCGAGGTCCCCGACGCCCGCGCCGCCTACGCCTACGCCGTCGAGCACGGCGCCACCGGCCTGACCGAGCCCCACGAGGCCAAGGACGAGCACGGCACCGTCGTCCTGGCCGCCATCGCCACCTACGGCGAAACCCGCCACACCCTCGTCGAGCGCACCGGCTACGACGGCCCCTACCTGCCCGGCTTCGTCGCCGCCACGCCCGTGGTCGAGCCGCCGAAGAAGAGGTTCTTCCAGGCCGTCGACCACTGCGTCGGCAACGTCGAACTCGGCCGGATGAACGAGTGGGTGGCCTTCTACAACAACGTCATGGGCTTCACCAACATGAAGGAGTTCGTCGGCGACGACATCGCCACCGAGTACTCCGCCCTGATGTCCAAGGTCGTCGCCGACGGCACCAAGAAGGTCAAGTTCCCGATCAACGAGCCGGCGATCGCCAAGAAGAAGTCGCAGATCGACGAGTACCTCGAGTTCTACGGCGGCCCGGGCGTCCAGCACATCGCCCTCGCCACCAACGACATCGTCGCCACCGTCCGACAGATGCGCGCCGCCGGCGTCGAATTCCTCAACGTGCCCGACTCCTACTACGACACCCTCGGCGAGTGGGTGGGCGACACCCGCGTGCCCCTCGACGAACTGCGCGAGCTGAAGATCCTCGCCGACCGCGACGAGGACGGCTATCTCCTGCAGATCTTCACCAAGCCGGTCCAGGACCGCCCGACCGTCTTCTTCGAGATGATCGAGCGGCACGGCTCCCTGGGCTTCGGCAAGGGCAACTTCAAGGCCCTCTTCGAGGCGATCGAGCGGGAGCAGGACAAGCGCGGCAACCTCTGACCGCCGGCCTCCCCCCACAGTCCTGAAG
Organism: Streptomyces sp. NPDC048483; assembly: GCF_040651455.1. Taxonomy (NCBI): domain Bacteria; kingdom Bacillati; phylum Actinomycetota; class Actinomycetes; order Kitasatosporales; family Streptomycetaceae; genus Streptomyces; species Streptomyces sp. NPDC048483. Next base: position 57,691 of record NZ_JBEZJZ010000028.1, on the reverse strand, counting down.
GCCGGGGGAGGCGCCCCCGTCCCGGGCCGTACACGATCTTCCGTGTACGGCCCACGGATGCGAGGCTGACCGCATGGACCCCAAGGACCTCACGACACGACTGCGCGCCGTCCTCCCCGAGGACGCGGTGCTCACCGACCCCGATGTCACCGGCTCCTACGCCCACGACACGGCCAACTTCTGCGACGCGGGCACGCCCGCCGTCGTCGTCCTGCCGCGCACCGTCGAACAGGTCCAGCACGTCATGCGGACGGCCACCGAGCTGCGCGTCCCCGTCGTCCCGCAGGGCGCGCGGACGGGGGTGTCGGGGGCCGCCAACGCCACCGAGGGCTGCATAGTGCTCTCCCTGGTCAAGATGGACCGCATCCTGGAGATCAACCCCGTCGACCGGCTCGCGGTCGTCGAGCCCGGCGTCATCAACGCCGTCCTCTCCCGCGCCGTCAACGAACACGGCCTCTCCTACCCGCCGGATCCCTCCAGTTGGGAAATGTGCACCATCGGCGGCAACATCGGCACCGCCGCCGGCGGCCTGTGCTGCGTCAAGTACGGCGTCACCGCGGAGTACGTCCTCGGCCTGGACGTCGTCCTCGCCGACGGCCGCCTCCTGACGACCGGCCGCCGCACCGCCAAGGGCGTCGCGGGCTATGACCTCACCCGCCTCTTCGTGGGCTCCGAGGGCAGCCTCGGCGTCGTCGTACGCGCCACCCTGGCCCTGCGGCCCAGCCCGCCCCAACAGCTCGCCCTCGTCGCCGAGTTCGCCTCCGTGACCGCGGCCGGCCGGGCCGTCTCCGAGATCATGGCCCGCGGCCACGCCCCTTCGCTCCTGGAGCTGATGGACCGCACCAGCATCCGCGCCGTCAACGACATGACCCAGATGGGCCTGCCCGAGACCACCGAGGTCCTCCTGCTCGCCGCCTTCGACACCCCCGACCCGGCCGCCGACCTCGCCGCCGTCGGCGCGCTGTGCGAGGAGGCCGGAGCCACCCAGGTCGTCCCCGCCGAGGGCGCCGCCGAGTCCGAGCTGCTGCTCCAGGCCCGCCGGCTCGCCTTCACGGCCCTGGAGCGGATCAAGCCCGCCATGCTGATCGACGACGTGTGCGTCCCGCGCTCCCAGCTCGCCGCCATGCTCGAAGGCACCACCGCCATCGCCGAGAAGTACGGCCTGACCATCGGCGTCTGCGCCCACGCCGGGGACGGCAACACCCACCCCCTGGTCTGCTTCGACCCGGCCGACAAGGACGAGGAGCGCCGCGCCCGCGAATCCTTCGACGACATCATGGCCCTCGGCCTCCAACTGGGCGGCACCATCACCGGCGAACACGGCGTCGGCGTCCTGAAGAAGGAGTGGCTGGCCCGCGAACTGGGCCCGGTGGGACTGGAGTTGCACCGCGGCATCAAGGATGTCTTCGACCCGCTGGGGATCCTCAACCCGGGCAAGGTGTTCTAGGGCCCACAGGGCCCTCGCCTGCCTCCTCTCGTCCCCTCCCCGCCCTTGCCCCTCCCTCGTAGAGTTCCGCCAATCGCTTCTCTTTCACCGTTCCGACCTCCGCTTTCTGCACGGGCCAGCATTGTTGTCAGTGGCCCGCGCTACGTTGAATACATCGACTGAGGGGGGTCCGGGTGAGGCGCACGTACAAGTTCCTGCTGCGGCCCACCGTTCGCCAGGAGCAGGCTCTTCGCGAGATGCTGCGGGATCACTGCCCGCTGTACAACGGCGCCTTGCAGGAGCGTCGGGATGCCTGGCGGCACTCCTCGAAGACCTCGGTTCGGTACGGGCAGCAGTCGGCCCAGCTCAAGGAGATCCGTACCTTCGATCCCGAGCGGCAGGGCCGCTGGTCCTTCTCCAGCCGGCAGGCCACCTTGCGCCGGTTGAACAAGGCGTTCGCGGCGTTCTTCCGGCGTGTGAAGGCCGGCGAGATGCCCGGCTGTCCCCGGTTCAAGGGTGTCGGGCACTTCGACACGGTGGAGTTCCCCAAGGACGGAGACGGCTGCCGCTGGGACTCCACCCCGCACGACCCCCAGACCCGCCTACGGCTCCACGGTGTCATCCAACGGCGAGCATGCCCCGAACCCTCGCTTCTTTCACGCGAGGGCCGACAAGCTCGCCGAGGCCCAGCGCATCCTGGCCGTCCACCCCCAGCGCACCCGCAAGCGTACGAAGAAGCACCGGGCTGCGGCACGGAAGGTTGCCAAGCTGCATGCCAAGATCCGGCGCCGGCGCCTGGACCACCCTCACAAGACCGCGAACAACCTGGTCCGCGACCACGACGTGATCGCACACGAAAAGCTGAACACAGCGGGCATGACCCGCACCCCGAAGCCCAAGCCCGACCCCACGAACGAAGGCACGTTCCTTGTGAACGGGCCGCGGCGAAGGCTGGGCTGAACCGATGCATCCTGGATGCGGGTTGGGGGCTGTTCCTGGGAATCCTGGCGAACAAGGCTGAGAGCGCCGGTCGCCGAGTGATCCCCGTGGACGCCCGCAACACTTCCCGCACATGCCCCGACTGCGGGCACGTCGCGAAGGAGAACCGCATCACCCAAGCGCAATTCGCTTGTGTCAAGTGCGGGTTCCTCGCGAACGCGGACCACGTCGGCGCACTGAACGTGCTGCACAGGGCCGGGCTGGTCCGCTGCGACGCTGCATGGCCGGCGAACCAGGAAGCCCGCGCGTCTACGAGCGGGTGGAGTCACGGAATCCCTCATCCCTGACGGGGTGACGGGACGGCCGGCGGCGGCAGGAGCGGCGGGCAGCAGCCCGGCACAGCTCTCGCACCGCTTCTGTAGGATTCCGCTGTGGAATCCCTCATCCCCGGAATAGCCCTCGTCGTGCTCGCCATCGGCATGGTCGCCTCGGCCACCGACCGCCGCTCCAAGGCCGTGGACCGCCGGCTCCAGCGCCTGGAGCGCAAGGTCGACCTGCTGCTGGAGCACCACCGTGTCGAGGACCCGGCCGACCCGGTCGGCAACGCCGCCTTCAAGGAGATCGACGAGCTGCTGGCCCAGGGCAAGACCATCCACGCGATCAAGGTGTACCGCGAACTGACCGGCGCCGGGCTCGCCGAGGCCAAGGAAGCGGTCGAACGCCGGATGCGCTGACGGCCCGCCGGGCCGAGGATGGCTCCAAGGGCCCGCCGGGCCGTCCCGCCCACGCACGGAGAGCGACGAGCCGATGGCAGCCACCGAAGCGACCCGAGCCGGCGAAGCCGCCGACGCGACCTACGACGTCCTGGTGCTGGGGGCAGGGCCCACCGGCGAGAACGTCGCCGACCGCGCCCACGCCGCCGGACTGAGCGTGGCCATCGTGGAGAGCGAACTGGTCGGCGGCGAATGCTCCTACTGGGCCTGTATGCCCAGCAAGGCCCTGCTGCGCCCGGTCACCGCCCGCTCCGAGGCGCGCCGCGTCCCCGGCCTCGCCGACGCGGCGGCCGGCCCCCTCGACGCACCCGCCGTCCTCGCCCACCGCGATGCCTTCGCCTCGTACTGGAAGGACGACGGGCAGGTCCGCTGGCTGGAGTCGGCCGGTATCGATCTCGTACGGGGGCATGGCCGGCTGGCCGGCCCCCGCCGGGTGTCCGTCGACGGCCGGATCCTCGGCGCGCGGCACGCGGTCGCGGTGTGCACCGGCAGCCGCCCGGTCCTCCCTGCCATCCCCGGACTGGCCGACGCCAAGCCCTGGACCAGCCGCAACGCCACCAGCGCCAAGACCGTGCCGGGCCGCCTCGTGGTCGTCGGCGGCGGCGTCGTGGGCGTGGAGATGGCCACCGCCTGGCGGGCCCTGGGCGCCTCGGTGACGCTCCTCGTCCGCGGCGACGGACTGCTGCCCCGTATGGAGCCGTTCGCCGGGCACCTCGTCGCCGAATCGCTCGCCGAGGCGGGCGTGTTCCTGCGGACGGGGGTCGAAGTCACCGAGGTCCGCCGTGAGGCACCCGGCGGCCCCGTGACCGTCCTCCTGGACAGCGGCGACGAGATCATCGCCGACGAACTGCTCATCGCCACCGGCCGCGCCCCGCGCACCGACGACCTGGGCCTGGGCACCATCGGCCTCGAACCCGGCTCCTGGCTCCAGGTCGACGACAGCTGCCGGGTGAGTGACGTACCGGGCGACTGGCTCTACGGCGTCGGCGACGTCAACCACCGCGCCCTCCTGACCCACCAGGGCAAATACCAGGCCCGCATCGCCGGCGCCGCCATCGTCGCCCGCGCCCGCAAGGTCCCCCTCCTCGACCACGGCCCCTGGGGCGCCCACGCCGCCACCGCCGACACCGCCGCCGTCCCCCAGGTCGTCTTCAGCGACCCCGAAGCCGCCTCCGTCGGCCCGACCGCCGCCGAGGCCGAACGCGCCGGCCACCGCATCCGCGTCATCGACCAGAACCTGGGCGCCGTCGCCGGCGCCTCCCTGTACGCCGACGGCTACCGCGGCCGCGCCCGCATCATCGTCGACCTGGACCGCGAGGTCCTGCTCGGCGCCACCTTCGTCGGCCCCGGCGTCGGCGAACTCCTCCACTCGGCAACGGTCGCCGTCGTCGCCGAGGTCCCCGTCGAGCGGCTCTGGCACGCGGTGCCCGCCTACCCGACGATCAGCGAGGTGTGGCTGCGGCTGCTGGAGGCGTACCGGGGCTGAACCCGGCACCCGCTACGCCCCCGCCTCGGGAAACTCCTCCGACACCCACGCATCGCCCCGCCCCGCCTCGTCCCGCGGCGCCATGGCCAGCAGTTCGCTCAGCCCTTTGTCGATGCCCAGATGCCCCTGCTCGGAGCCGGGCGGCACCACCCGCAGGGTCCGCTCCAGCCACGCCGAGACCGCCGCGGCCGAGGCCTCCAGCAGCGCATCGCCGTCCGGCGAGGTCAGCGCCATACAGACCAGGCTGCGGCCGGCCGACTTCATGGGCCACACCCGCACATCCCCCTGGCCGCACGGCCGGAAGACGCCCTCGACGAGCAGTTCGCGGGCGAACGTCCAGTGGACGGGCTCATCCGATCCGACGTGAAAGGTGACATGGACGGCATAGGGGTCATCGGTCCGGTACGTCAGCCGGGCCGGCACCGGAATGCTGCGCTCCGGCGACAGGACCAGACCCAGTTCGAGTTCTCGTTCCACCACGGTGTGCATTGCGCGTTCGCCTCTCTTCGCTCCCTGTACGGGTCCGGTACGGCACCCGTACAGGGAGAGAGGCGCCATCCGCCGGACGCTTACACGACTTCGCACAACTTTTTTCGCGGGCCTCTTCCAGGTGGTCGTGGGCGGGCATCCGTACCGCTGCACCCCGGGGTCTGATAGATGTGGACGCCGCGTTGCGGCAGACTGCACCCCACACCCACCAGGCCGAGCACAGATACGGGACTTCGGACATGAGCGCCCCTACCTCAGGATCCGCCGGCGGCAGCCCTACGCCAGGCTTCTACCCGGACCCGTCCATTCCCGGCTACATCCGGTACTGGAACGGTGCCGCATGGGTGCCGGGCACCAGCCGGCCGGCCCCGGCCGAGGGCGAGGCGATGCCCGCACCGCCGCCCGGCGTGGCCCCCGCGCCGCCCGCCGTCGAGGAGACCGGCCCGGTCTTCTTCGACGAGGACACCGGCGGCGCCTCCGTACCGGCCGTACGCCAGAGCAGTGAGCTCGCGGCCGAGCCCGCCGTCGCGAGCTGGGACGACCCCGCGCGGCTGCACGGCACGAGCCCGGAACCGGCCTCCGCCTGGCAGGCCGACGCCTCCCGGCAGAGCGGCTTCGGCGCCGAGAGCGACCACCGGGTCTCCTGGGGTTCCCCCGAGTCCGGCCAGGCTCCCGCCGGTACGCCCTCCGGCGGGGCCTCCTGGGCCGCGGTGCCGCCCCAGCGGGACCAGGGCGCCCCGGAGTCCGGCGACCAGCCCGCCGCGCCCGAGGCACCCGCCGACGGGACGGTCGCCATCCGCGCCGTCAAGCCGGGCGGCCGCGGGACCGCCGCCGACCAGGGCACCACCGCGATCCGCGCCGTCAAGCCGGGCCGCGGGGCCCCCGCCGACCAGGGCACCACCGCGATCCGTGCGGTACGGCCGGACGCGGGAAACCCCGGCGGCCGCGGAAACCCCGCCGGCCCCGGCACCCCCGCCAAGGGCAACGAGACCATGGCGTTCCGCCTGCCGCCGGGCGGCGCCGCGCCGTCCGCCGCTCCGGGGAACGCCGCCCCGCAGGCCCTGCCGTCCGTCGGCCGCCAGCAGGGCGCCCCCCAGCAGAACGTCCCGCAGCAGAACGCCCCCCAGCACGGCGGACCGGCCCAGCAGCCGCCCGCCCAGCAGGGATTCCCCGGCCAGGGCCTGCCCCCGCAGGCGTCCGCCCCGCCCGCCGGCTTCCCGCCGCAGGGCGGCGCCGCACCCGGTGCCGACGGCGTCATCCCCTGGAAGCCGCCGGCCGCCGATGTCTTCTTCGCGGCCGCGCAGGCGGCCGAGGGGCGCCCGGCCGGACTGGGCCGCCGCCTCGCCGCCCGGCTGATCGACTCCGCGGTGATCGGCGCGGTCACCGCCGCCGTGGCCGTCCCCCTGTGGGGCACCGTCACGGACCACCTCGACGCCAAGGTGGAGGCGGCCAAGCAGTCCGGCCGCCAGGTGACGGTCTATCTGCTCGACGGCACCACCACCCCGGTCTTCGCCGCCGTGCTGGCCGTCCTGCTCATCGGCGGCGGCCTCTACGAGATCCTGCCGACCCTCAAGTGGGGCCGCACCCTCGGCAAGAAGGTGTGCGGGGTGCGGGTGCTGGACATCGAGGGCCATGACACCCCGACCCTCGGCGCGGCCGTCAAGCGCTGGTGCGTCTACAGCGTGCTGGGCGTCCTGGCGATCGGGATCCTCAACGCCGTCTGGTGCGTGTTCGACAGGCCCTGGCGGCAGTGCTGGCACGACAAGATCGCGCGGACCTTCGTGGCCACGGACGCGGCGGACGACTCGGACTGACGGAGCCTCACCCGCCCGCCGTCGCCCGCCACCACCCGCGTCCGGCGAACGGACGCGCCCCCGTGGCCCGTCCGAGGTCTGTTCACGGCGGGCGTCCCCCGAACGGACTTCGCCGGATGCGGCGGGCCGCCCAAGAAGGTCGACTCGGGCCATGAGCAGCGATCAGCCTCCCGGCCCCGGCTCCGGCGAACCGCCGGAGAACGATCCGTTCCGGAAGAAACCATCGGAGCCGCAGGAGCCGCTGGAAGGCGGCGGCCCCTACAACGGCTCTCCGCACTACGGTGCGCCCCGCGACGCCGGTACGGCCGGCCAGGGCGGCGGCCCGCAGTCCGGGAGTCCGTACGCCGACAACCCGTACGGCGGCGAGTACGGCGCGGCCGACCCGCTGGCCGGGATGCCGCCGCTGGCCAACCGCGGCTTCCGGCTCCTCGCGCGGATCATCGATGCGCTCCTCATCGGTGTACCGGTCAGCCTGATCATGAACGTGATCGTCGGCTGGGTGGACTACACCAGCACCAGCAGCGTCGAGACCGGCAAACAGGCGACCGTCTCGGGCGTCACGATGCTGGCGTATCTCCTCTACGAGGGGCTGATGCTCACCAGCCGCGGCCAGACCGTCGGCAAAATGGCGATGAAGATCCGGGTCGGCATGCTCGCGAACGGCGCGGTGCCGGCCGGCCAGGCGGGCTGGATCCGGGCCGCGGTCTATACGCTGCCGCTGGTCATCCCGTGCTGCGGTTTCGTCTTCTGGCTGGTCAACGTCCTGTGGTGCACCTGGGACAAGCCGTATCAGCAGTGTCTGCACGACAAGGCCGCCAAGACCGTGGTGGTCTCGACGGCCTGAGGGCAGCGGTGTCCGCTCAGCTCGAGTGCTCGCTGATACGGGCCTCGACCGGCGTCGGCAGCGCACGCAGCGGAGCGGGCGCATCCGGCGCCCCGGCCCGTACGGCGGGGCGGCGTACCACCCGCGACATGCCCGGCATCGGGACCGTCATGGCGACCAGAAGGCCGAGCCCGAGCCCGGCGAGGGCGATGACCGCGACCCCGATTCCGGTGCCCGTCTGCGACAGCAGCAGCATCGCGAGAGTGGAGAGAAAGACGGTGGCCGAACCGTAGACGAGCTGTGCGGCGGTCGGACGAGGCATGGCGGAATCCGTCCTCGGAGGGTCGGCAGGAGGTGGAGGTCAAGGGCGCGCCATCACACGAGCCTACGGTTCTTACTGCCCGAGCGGAACGACAAGTAAGCGTGACCTAACCCACGGGACCGAAGCGCAAGGGGGCGCACGGAGTTGCCCGGGGTTTACGCGAGGAGCCGGAAGGACGGGCGTCGGGCCTGGCCGGGGTGGGGGCGCATGTCTGTGAGGCATATGCACCAACGAGCGGAGGAGAGACGCACGATGACCGGAACGACTCCCCGTGCGGCCGCGCCGCCCCGCCGTCCGGTGTCCGATAGCCACAACTTGCGGACCGGTTAACGTACTTCTCGTATATGGGCAAGTCAAGATCTGTCTTTTTCACCGCGCTTCCGGTCGAATGCCCTCGAACAGTGACCGCTCGAAGGGGAGGACAGCGCCAAGTGAGAGACCACAGAGGGGTGTTCAGACCGGCCGCCCTGGCCACGGCAGTCGCCGCGATCGGGGCGGCCGTTCTGTCTTCCGGGGTGGCCGCGGCCGGCACACCGGGACCGCAGCCGCCGACGCGCGCCACCAGGAACCACGACCCGGCCCCCGAACGGGCCGTCGACCACGACCTCAAGGGCCCGTTCAGCGACAAGCAGGCGGCCCGGCGCAAGGAGGCACTCGAACAGGTCCTGTCCGGCCGCGCCCGCCCGGCCGAACGCGGCGGCTCCAAGGTCGTCCAACTGGAGCGCGGCACCTACGTCGAACTCGCCCGGCAGAAGACCGACAAGATCTTCACGATCCTCGTGGACTTCGGCGACACGGTCGACGACACCACGATGTTCGACCCGGACGGCGACGGCCCCCAGCCGCCGGTGAAGAAGTACGGCGGCGAGCCCGGTCCTGCGCACAACCGGATAGCCGAGCCGGACCGCAGCAAGGACAACAGCACGGCCTGGCAGAAGGACTTCAGCCGACGGCACTTCCAGGACCTCTACTTCTCGCACGACAAGAAGAAGCAGTCGCTGGCCAAGTACTACGAGAGGCAGTCCTCGGGCCGCTACTCCGTCGAGGGCGAGGTCTCCGACTGGGTCAAGGTCGACGCGAACGAGGCCCGCTACGGCTCCAACTACTGCGGCCAGACCAACTGCGCCAACGCCTGGGACCTGATCCGCGACGGCGTCAACCAGTGGGCCAAGGACCAGAAGGCCAAGGGCCGCACCGACGCCGAGATCAGGACGGACCTCGCCAAGTACGACCGGTGGGACCGCTACGACCACGACGGCGACGGCAACTTCAACGAGCCCGACGGCTATATCGACCACTTCCAGATCGTGCACGCCGGCGAGGACGAGTCCGCGGGCGGCGGCGCCCAGAAGACCAACGCCATCTGGGCGCACCGCTGGTACGCGTACGGCACCGACGCCGGCAAAACCGGACCCGGCGAGAACAAGGCCGGCGGCACGCAGATCGGCGACACCGGCATCTGGGTCGGCGACTACACCATGCAGCCGGAGAACGGCGGACTCGGCGTCTTCGCCCACGAATACGGCCATGACCTGGGCCTTCCGGACGAGTACGACACCACCGGCGCCGGCGAGTCCGCCGTGGACTTCTGGTCGTTGATGTCGGCCGGCTCCTGGCTGGGCACCGGCAAGCACGCCATCGGCGACCGGCCCGGCGACATGAGCGCCTGGGACAAGCTCCAGCTGGGCTGGCTCACGTACGGCAAGGCGAAGGCCGCGACCAAGTCCCGCCACGTACTGGGCGTCGCCGAGTACCACACCCGCCACAAGCAGGCCGTGGTCGTCGAACTGCCCGCCAAGCCGGTGACGACCGAGATCGTCCGGCCCGCCGAAGGCACCCGCCAGTGGTGGAGCGGCATGGGCAACGACCTCAAGAACACCCTCGCCCGGCCCGTGGACCTGACCGGCAAGTCCAAGGCGTCCCTGAACCTCAAGGGCTGGTGGGACATCGAGAAGGACTACGACTACCTCTACGCCGAGGTCTCCACCGACGGCGGCAAGGACTGGACGCCCCTCGACGGCACCGCGGGCGGCAAGGCCATCCCCCGCGACGGCGGCGACAAGCCCGCCCTGACCGGCACCGTCACCGCCTACCAGGACCTCGTCTACCCGCTGGACGCCTACGCGGGCAAGAAGATCGACGTCCGCTTCCGCTACCAGACCGACGGCGGCGCCGCCCAGAAGGGCTTCGCGGCCGACAGCCTGAGCGTGGTCGCCGACGGCACACCGCTGTTCACCGACAACGCCGAGGACGGCGACAACGGCTGGTCCGCCAACGGCTTTTCGCGCGTCGGCGAGTCCTTCACCAAGGACTACCCGCAGTACTACATCGTCGAGAACCGCCAGTACGTGTCGTACGACAAGACCCTCAGGTCCGGCCCGTACAACTTCGGCTGGACCACGGCCAAGCCGGGCTGGGTCGAGCACTTCCCGTACCAGAACGGCGTGTTGATCTGGCTCTGGGACACCTCGCAGCCGGACAACAACGTCGGCAAGCACCCCGGCCACGGCCAGATCCTCCCCGTCGACGCGCACCCCAAGGCCGAGCGGTGGGCCGACGGCAAGCTGATGCGCAACCGCTTCCAGTCGTACGACTCGACCTTCACCCGCTACCGGACCGACGCGCTCACCCTCCACAAGGACGGCAAGAAGGCGAAGATCAAGTCCAAGCGCGGCGTGACGCTCTTCGACGACCGGCACGGTGACTACTACGACGAGGCGAACCCGACCGGCGGCGTGATCGTTCCTGACACCAACACCCGGATCAAGATCGCCAAGGAGGGCGAGGACGGCTCCTGGGTGACGCTCCGAGTGGGCCCCGCAGGTAAGTAAACGGTAAAACCCCAGGTCAGAGGCGAATTGGCCGTTACCCCTTGGCGGGTGGCGGCCGTTCGCGTTTAGATGCGTCCTACGAGTTCCTTGTTGACGCGAAGTCTCACGGGGGAGATATGACAATGACCGGCGGCGGCTTCATCAGGCTTCCAGGCGGAAGCGTGGTGGTCGCCCTCTCGCTGCCCAGACCGCCTCACGGCGCGCTCTCGGGCCCGTACGACTGCGGCTGCCGCGTACGGGTCCTGGTCCACGCCGCAAACCGCCCGCGCGCCCTGACCAGGCTGCGCAACCACGGACTGCGGGCCGTCTACCTCCGCGGCAATTCCGTGCCACCGACCCAGGACGAGGTCACGGCCGTACTCCACCACCCGGACGGCCTGGTCTGGCGCGCGGCCCCGGAGGACGATACGGAGTCGTGGCATCCGATACGGGCCCTGCTCCGGGCGCCGACGGCGGAGCTCAGCGGTTCCGGGACGGCAGAACTCAGCGGTTCCGGGGTGTGAGGGGGCGCGGGCCGCGGGGTGCGGGCGGGCCGGCGTGCGCGGACGGGCCGCCCCGCAGGGGCGGTCAGCCGCCGCCGACCACCGGCTTGCCGGTCAGCTCCGCGCCCGCCGCCCGCAGCTCCTCCAGTGCCCGCTCGGTGGTCTCCGCGGCCACACCTGCGGTCAGATCCAGCAGGACGTGAGTGCGCAGCCCGGCGCCGAGCGCGTCCAGGGCGGTGGCGCGCACGCAGTGGTCGGTGGCGATACCGACCACGTCCACCTCGGTGACCGCCCGCTCGCGCAGCCAGTCCGCCAGCGCGGTGCCGTTCTCGTCCGCACCCTCGAAACCGCTGTACGCGGCGGTGTAGGCGCCCTTGTCGAAGACCGCGTCGACGGCACCCGAGGCGACGGCCGGCGCGAAATTCGGATGGAAGCCGCTTCCCTCGGTGCCCGCCACACAGTGCACCGGCCAGGAGTGGACGTAGTCGGGGCGGTCGGAGAAGTGGTCACCCGGGTCGATGTGATGGTCCCGGGTGGCCACCACGTGCCGGTAACAGCCGCCGGCGGCCTGCCCCACCAGATCGGTGATGGCCGCCGCGACATCCGCACCTCCCGTCACCGCGAGGCTGCCGCCCTCGCAGAAGTCGTTCTGCACATCAACGACGATCAATGCCCGGTGCATGGTGCGTGCCTTCCGGCTGGGAATCGGGGGAGGGGCGCGGAGTGATGGTGTGACCGAGGGTAGCCACTCGACGCGGATTACGGGAGTGGGTGACCGCACCGCTGCGCGGCACCCGCACCCGGCGGAGCGGCTACCCCCGCCGGCCCCGAACGGCTTACCCCCGCCGGCCCCGGACGCTCACACGTACGGGACGACGCTTCACGCGTACTCGGTGGGAATGACCGCCTCGCCGCGCGAGAGCTGGGTCGCCGAGAGCGGCAGCCCGGCGCGGGCGGTGATGTGCCGCTCGCGGGCGGTGTCCAGCGGCTCGCGGGCCACCACCTCGCCCCCGCGCACCAACGGCACCAGCAGCTGCCGGTCGGCCAGCGCGTCCGGCACCGGCCCGGTGCCCAGGACCTCGGCCTCCGCCACCCCGTCCTCGTCCAGCCGCCGGGCCGCCCACTTGCGGCCGCCCACGGACACCTTGCCGCCCACCGACTTCTTCGCCACCGGCCGCAGCGGGGCGTCCGGCGCATCGCTGTCGGCGCGGGCGACCAGTTTGTAGACCATCGAGCAGGTCGGGTGGCCGCTGCCGGTCACCAGCTGGGTGCCGACGCCGTACGCGTCCACGGGGGCGGCGGCCAGCGAGGCGATGGCGTACTCGTCCAGATCGCTGGTCACCACGATCCTGGTCTTCTTGGCGCCGAGTTCGTCGAGCTGGTGGCGCACCCGGTGGGCGACCAGCAGCAGGTCGCCGGAGTCGATCCGTACGGCGCCCAGGCCCGGTCCCGCCACCTCCACGGCCGTGCGGACCGCCTCGGTGACGTCGAAGGTGTCCACCAGCAGCGTGGTGCCGCGGCCCAGGGTGTCCACCTGGGCGGTGAAGGCGTCCCGCTCGTTGTCGTGCAGCAGGGTGAAGGCGTGCGCGCTGGTGCCGACGGTGGGGATGTTGTAGCGGAAGCCGGCCGCCAGGTCCGAGGTGGTGTCGAAGCCGCCGACGTACGCGGCGCGGGCCGCGGCCACCGCCGACAGCTCGTGGGTGCGGCGGGCGCCCATCTCCACCAGCGGCCGGCCGCCGGCCGCCACCGCCATCCGGGAGGCCGCCGCGGCCACCGCCGAATCGTGGTTGAGGATCGAGAGGATCACCGTCTCCAGGAGGACCGCCTCGGCGAAGGTGCCCTCGACCCGCATGATCGGCGAGCCGGGGAAGTAGACCTCGCCCTCCGGGTAGCCCCAGATGTCCCCGCGGAAGCGGTAGTCGGCCAGCCATGCGAGCGTCGGCTCGTCCAGGATGCCGCGCTCGCGCAGAAAGCCGAGGATGGTCTCGTCGAAGCGGAAGTTCTCCACCGCGTCCAGCACCCGCCCGGTGCCGGCGACCACGCCGTAGCGGCGGCCCTCGGGCAGCCGGCGGGTGAAGACCTCGAAGACGGAGCGGCGGTCCGCGGTTCCGGCCCGCAACGCGGCCTGCAGCATGGTGAGTTCGTACTGGTCGGTGAAGAGCGCAGTCGACGGCACGGCCACCGGCAGCCCCAGGTCTGCTGTGTTCATGGGAGCGATGCTACCCCCATTACTCGTCACTTTGACGATTTCACTGGCGGGTGCCCGACGCGACCCGCCCGAGGGGTGTTTGTGCGCCGCCCGCCCCCGGGTGGCAGCATGGGGCGTGTGAGTGTCCCAGTGGAGATCGAGCGTCCCGAGTCGAGCGAGGCACCGTTCGAGGTTCCCGAACCCGACGTCCCATGGGTGACGATCGTCCACAACGACCCCGTGAACCTCATGAGCTATGTCTCGTACGTCTTCCAGTCGTACTTCGGCTACTCCAAGGACAAGGCCCATCAGCTGATGCTCGACGTTCATCACAAGGGCCGCGCGGTCGTCTCCAGCGGCAGCCGCGAGGAAATGGAGCGCGACGTGCAGGCGATGCACGGCTACGGCCTGTGGGCGACCCTTCAGCAGGACCGCCGCTGATGGCCGGCCACTTCGAGCCCCTGCCCGACGGCGGTGCCGCCGTCGCCCTCGACGAGGTCGAGATCTCCATCCTGCGCAGCCTCGCCGTCCAGCTGATGGAACTGATCGGCCCGGGGGACGAGAGCGACGAGTCCGAGGACCCGCTCGCCTCGATCTTCAACGACGGCCCCAGCGAGCCGCCCGCCGACCCGGTCCTGGCCCGCCTCTTCCCCGACGCCTACGGCGGCCCCGACCTCGTCCCCGACGACGACGTCCGCGCCGCGGCCGCCGAATTCCGCCGCTACACCGAGAACGACATGCGCACCCGCAAGCGCGAGGACGCGCTCGCGCTGGTCCGCGCGCTGGACGCACTGAGCCCCGGCATCGACCAGGGCGCGGTGCTGCGCCTGAAGCCCGACGAGTGCCGCCGGTGGCTCGGCGCCCTCAACGACCTCCGGCTCGCCATCGGCACCCGCCTGGAGGTCACCGACGAGGAGGACGGCGGCGAACTCCTGCGGCTGCCCGACACCGACCCGCGCAAGCCGATGGTGATGGCCTACCTCTGGCTGGGCGGGCTGCAGGAGACCCTGGTCGAGTCGTTGACGGGGTGAGGGCGTGACGCCATCGGTGTCGATGGCGGAAATGCGGCGGCATATCCGCCCGTATCACCCCGGATGTTTGCCCAGTGTTCGCTCAGCGGATGCTCAAATCCGGATAACGATCGCGTCACCTGGCGGGTGCGCCTTGCGGCACCTCTTGCCCTTTGTCCCCATTTTTCTGTGAACTGGCCCACGCCGAGAGTAGTTGATCTCCGTAGGACCGTGATAAATGTTCACGACCTGCCGCGCGTGACGCCACCCCTGTCGCCGCGGGAGCGCTAGCCGGCCGACCGTCGGCGAAACAGGACTCCATCCGGGGGATCGGGACCCGATCCGGACAGACCGGGTCGGTATGGAGAAAGGCGCACCACTCATGACCTCTGTGCAGGTCGACAAGCAGCACGACGGCAACGAGGCCGCTGAAAATGCTCCCGAAGAGGGCTATCAGCGGGGTCTGGGAAACCGCCAGATCCAGATGATTGCCATTGGTGGCGCCATCGGCACCGGCCTGTTCCTCGGAGCAGGCAAGGCAATCTCCATGGCCGGGCCGAGCATCATCCTTGCCTATGCCATCGTCGGGCTGGTCATCTTCTTCATCATGCGGGCCCTGGGCGAACTGCTCATGTACCGGCCCGTCTCCGGCTCCTTCTCCGAGTACGGCCGGGAATTCCTGGGCCCGTTCATCGGTTTCGTGACCGGCTGGACCTACTGGCTTTTCTGGGTCGTCACCGGCATCACGGAAGTGACCGCCGCGGCCACCTATGTGCAGTACTGGAACGAGGGCATACCGCAATGGGCCTCGGCACTGGTCTTCACCGTCGCGCTCTTCGGTATCAACCTGATCTCCGTAAAGCTCTTCGGTGAGCTGGAATTCTGGTTCTCGATGGTCAAGGTCACCGCGATCATCGGCATGATCCTGATCGGCCTCGGCGTGATCACCCTCGGCTTCTCCGACGCCGGTGACACCGCCTCCTTCTCGCTCCTGTGGTCCGACGGCGGCTTCTTCCCCAAGGGCATCGGCGGCACGCTGATGACGCTGCAGATCGTGATGTTCGCCTTCCTCGCCGTCGAGCTCGTCGGCGTCACCGCGGGCGAGGCGACCAACCCGAAGAAGGTCCTGCCCAAGGCCATCAACACCGTGCCGTGGCGGATCGGCCTCTTCTACATCGGTGCGCTCATCATCATCCTGTCGGTCGTCAGCTGGACGGCCTTCAAGCCGGGTGTCAGCCCGTTCGTCGCCGCCTTCCAGCAGATCGGCCTGCCGGCCGGCGCGGGCATCGTGAACTTCGTCGTGCTGACCGCCGCGCTGTCCTCCGCCAACTCCGGTATGTACTCCACCGGCCGGATGCTGCGTGACCTCGCCCTCAACGGGCAGGGCCCGAAGTTCTTCACCAAGCTCAGCAAGAACGGCCTGCCCACCTGGGGCACCGGCGTCTCGGTCGCGATGATGCTGTTCGGTGTGTACATCAACTACCAGTGGCCGGGCGAGGCGTTCAACTACGTCGTCTCGTTCGCGACCATCTCCGGTATGTGGGCCTGGATCGTCATCCTCGCCTCGCAGCTGCGCTACCGGACCCTTGCGAACCGCGGCGTCCTGCCGGAGTCCGAGTTCAAGGCTCCCGGCGCCCCCTACACCTCGATCTTCGCGCTGGCCTTCATCGGCATGGTGATCGTGATGATGGGCATCGACCCCGCTGCCCGGATCTCGCTCTACGCGGCCCCGGTGTGGGCGCTCATCCTGGGCGTCGGCTACCTGGCCATCAAGCGCCGGGACGCGGCGGCCGCCCTGGCCAAGAAGGACTGAGCCAGGCCGTTCTGTCCAGCATGCGGGCCCGCACGTACCACTCTTCGGTACGTGCGGGCCCCTTGCTTATCCTTGGCCGCATGCTGACCCTCACCAAGGCCCTCTACGACCAGATCGTCGAGCACGCCCGCCAGGACCACCCCGACGAGGCCTGCGGCGTGGTCGCGGGGCCGGCCGGCAGTGGCCGCCCCGAGCGGTTCATCCCGATGCTGAACGCCGCCCGGTCGCCCACGTTCTACGAATTCGACTCCTCCGACCTGCTCCGGCTCTACCGCGAGATGGACGACCGGGACGAGGAGCCGGTGATCATCTACCACTCGCACACCGCCACCGAGGCCTACCCCTCACGCACCGACCTCTCGTACGCCAACGAGCCCGGCGCCCACTATGTCCTGGTTTCCACTGCCGACACCGACGACGCCGGACCCTTCCAGTTCCGCTCGTTCCGGATCGTCGAGGGCGCGGTCACCGAGGAAGACGTCGAGGTCGTGGCGGCTTACTCCTGAGCGGCCGCGGGGCCCGTTCATGATCGCGTCCCACCTGCTGTACACCGATCGTCCGCATCATGGGACGAGGTTCCAATACCCGGACCGGGAATCGATACGATGACCGCATGGTTGACCACGACGTGAGCGAGAAGAGGCCGGGCATGCTGCTGCTCGCTCCGCTCGCCACGCGTCGCTCCGCATCTGCCCTGCTGGGCGCGTTCGGCTGCGGAGCCGCACGGCTGCACGTCGATCTGTGCCGCCTTTCCAGCGCGATCTGTCCGCGCTGCGCTGCCGCCTGACCCGGCACACCCCGTCCGGGCGGCCCGCCCGGCACCCCCGCACCTCCCGCGTCACCCGACGCCCCCGGCACACGCCGTACCGCCGTGCACCCGGGACGCACAGCACCCGCCACTCACTCCGACTGGAGCACTCCCATGGCCATCGAGGTCCGAATCCCGACCATCCTGCGCACCTACACCGACGGCGAGAAGGCCGTGAAGGGCAGCGGCGACACCCTCGCCGACCTCTTCACCGACCTGGAGACCCGGCACTCCGGAATCCGCGAGCGCCTGGTCGACGGCGAGCAGCTGCGCCGCTTTGTGAACGTCTACCTCAACGACGAGGACGTGCGCTTCCTCGAGGGCATCTCCACCAAGCTGGCCGACGGCGACAGCGTCACGATCCTCCCGGCCGTCGCCGGCGGAATGGTCTGACAGTGCGGTACGACTCCCCGCTGGCGGCGGTCGGGAACACCCCTCTCGTCCGCCTCCCGCGCCTCTCGCCCTCCGACGACGTCCGCATCTGGGCCAAGCTGGAGGACCGCAACCCCACGGGCTCGGTCAAGGACCGGCCCGCGCTGCACATGGTCGAGCAGGCCGAGAAGGACGGCCGGCTCACCCCCGGCTGCACGATCCTCGAGCCGACCAGCGGCAACACCGGCATCTCGCTCGCCATGGCGGCCAAGCTCAAGGGCTACCGCATCGTGTGCGTCATGCCGGAGAACACCTCCTCCGAGCGCCGCGAACTGCTCGCCATGTGGGGCGCCGAGATCATTTCCTCGCCCGCGGCCGGCGGCTCCAACACCGCCGTCCGCGTTGCCAAGGAGCTGGCCGCCGAGCACCCCGACTGGGTCATGCTCTACCAGTACGGCAACCCCGACAACGCGGGTGCGCACTACGCCACCACCGGCCCGGAGATCCTCGCCGACCTCCCCTCCGTCACCCACTTCGTGGCGGGCCTGGGCACCACCGGCACCCTGATGGGCGTCGGCCGCTATCTGCGCGAGCACGTCCCCGGCGTCCAGATCGTCGCCGCCGAGCCCCGCTACGACGACGTCGTCTACGGGCTGCGCAACCTCGACGAGGGCTTCATCCCCGAGCTCTACGACGAGTCCGTCCTGACCACCCGCTTCTCGGTCGGCTCCGCGGACGCGGTCCGCCGCACCCGCGAACTCCTCGCCGAGGAAGGCATCTTCGCGGGTGTCTCCACCGGCGCGGCCCTGCACGCCGCCATCGGCGTCGGCAAGAAGGCGGTACGGGCCGGACAGGCCGCCGACATCGTCTTCGTCGTGGCCGACGGCGGCTGGAAATACCTCTCGACCGGCGTCTACACCGCCGAATCGACCGAGGCCGCGATCGCTGCGCTGCAGGGTCAGCTCTGGGCCTAGCCGGCGTTCTGGGCGGCCGCCGCACGGTGTGCGGGCGGCCGCCGGCTGTTTCTCCCGGCCGGCGCCGGGAGATCCCCCGGCCCCTCGCCGCCGTGGCGGCGGGGTCCTTCTCCGGCCGCCACGGCAGGTTCCCGGTGTGCCCCGTGGAACACATGTCCGCCATCGCGGCGATCGCACCGTGCGGTGAGAATCCAGGCATGTCCGCCGACAGTGACCACGGCGGGTGCGGGGTCGCCTCGGAGGGTCCGTCCGCGGCGGCGCTGACGGCCGGTGAGCGCCGAGCGCGCCCCCGCAGGAGCGTTCCCCGGCGCCGCGACGCCGCGCCGCAGCGGTGAGGAATCGAAGACCGGAGAAACCGGGACGTACGGCCCCACCCGGACTGGTGATTCCGCCCACAGCTCGCCCCGCCGGAGGCGCCACAGGACCCTTTGCGCCTTACGCTCGGGGGCACCGCACAGACCACCCATGACCCGGCACATACCGGCAACGACCCGCCGAGACACCCGCATGGACCCGTCCCCGAGCTCTCAACGGCTCCCCCAAGCTCTCGACCTCGCGAGCAGAAGGACCCGATGAGCAGGGGAGCCCCCGATCCCGCCGCCCCCGCCCACGGAGGTTCACGCCCGCATGAAGCTCACTGTCGTCGGATGCTCGGGGTCGTTCCCTTCCACGGAATCGGCCTGCTCGAGCTACCTCCTGGAGGCCGACGGCTTCAGGCTGCTCATCGACATGGGCAATGGCGCCCTTGGCGAGATGCAGCGCCACATCGGTCTCTACGACCTGGACGCCGTACTGCTGTCGCATCTGCACGCCGACCACTGCATCGACCTGTGCGGCTATTTCGTCGTGCGCTACTACCGCCCGGACGGCGGCCGTTGTGCGCCGATGCCGGTCTACGGGCCGGCCGGCACCGAGCGCCGGCTGACCGTCGCGCACGCCGATCTGCCGTACGACGGTGCGATGAGCGAGGTCTTCGACTTCCGTACGCTCACGCCCGGCACCCAGGCCATCGGGCCGTTCACGATCCGTACGGAACGGGTCAGCCACCCGGTGGAGGCGTTCGGCTTCCGCATCGAGAACGGCGGCCGGTCCCTGACGTACTCCGGCGACACCGGCCCCTGCGACGCGCTGGACACCCTCGCCGCGGGCACCGACTTCTTCCTGTGCGAGGCGTCCTTCACCCACGGCAAGGAAGAAATCCCGGACCTGCACCTCAACGGCCGCGAGGCCGGCGAACACGCCCGCCGCGCCGGCGCCGGCCGCCTGGTCCTGACCCACATCCCCCCGTGGACCGACCCGGACATCAACATCCGCGATGCGCAGAAGGTGTACGACGGCCCGGTTGAGGTCGCCAAGGCGGGCGCGGTGTACGAGATCTGAACCCGCCCGGCAACAGCGGCCGCCCTCGTGCTGACACGAGGGCGGCCGCCGCTGTTCCGGTGGAGCAGGCGCGTGCTACGCCGCCACCTTCTCCTTCTCCTTTTCCTGCACGTCCTCTTCCGGTTCGCGTCCCGGCGTCGGCAGGTTGAACTTGATGATGGCGAACCGGAAGATCGCGTAGTAGGCGACGGCAAAGCACAGGCCGACCAGCACCAGCAGCCACGGCTTGGTCGCGATCCCGAGGTTGAGTACGAAGTCGATGGCGCCGGCCGAGAAGCCGAACCCGTCCTTCATGCCCAGCGCCCAGGTCAGGGCCATGGACACACCGGTGAGCACCGCGTGGATCGCGTACAGCACCGGCGCGATGAACATGAAGGTGAACTCGATGGGCTCGGTCACGCCGGTCACGAAGGCGGTCAGCGCGAGCGAGACCATCATGCCGCCCACGACCTTGCGCCGCTCGGGACGGGCACAGTGTGTGATGGCCAGGCAGGCGGCGGGCAGCGCGAACATCATGATCGGGAAGAAGCCGGTGAGGAACTGGCCGGCGCTCGGGTCCTTGGCCAGGAAGCGCGCGATGTCACCGTGCTTGCCCGCAAAGTCGCCCGCCTGGAGCCACGGGAACGAGTTGAGCAGGTGGTGCATGCCGACCGGGATCAGCGCCCGGTTGGCCACGCCGAAGATGCCGGCGCCCACGGCGCCCGAACCGACCAGCCATTCACCGAAGTTGTGCAGGACCGTACCGAGGACCGGCCAGATGTATCCGAAGGCGATGCCGATGAGCAGGCCGGCGAACGAGGCAAGGATGGGGACCAGGCGCCGGCCGCTGAAGAACCCGAGCCAGTCGGGCAGCTTCTTGCGGCTGTAGCGCTGGTAGAGCAGGGCGACCACGATGCCGATCACCACGCCGCCGAGGACGCCGGCGTTCACCGGCGGCGCCACCTGGACTATCTTCCCGTCGACGACCTGGGGGACCTTGGGCAGATTGCTGTCGGTGAAGGTGCCCAGCACCTTGCTGAAGACCAGGTAGCCGACGACGGCCGCGAGTGCCGTCGAGCCGTCCGCCTTCTTGGCGAAGCCGATGGCGATGCCGACCGCGAACAGCAGGGGCATGTTGTCGAGCAGGGCGCCGCCGCCCGCCGCCATGAACTCGGCGAGCTTGTTCAAGAAGGCGGGAAACCCTTCCCGGCCGAGCAGGTCCGGCTGGCCGAGGCGGACCATCAGCGCGGCGGCGGGCAGGGTGGCGATCGGCAGCATGAGGCTGCGGCCGATGCGCTGACCCACTGCCATGGCTGCGGAGCCGCGGCTCTTCTTGCCGGGATCCGCCTTCGCGGTGGCCGAACTCATCGGATTCCTCCTGGTGAGGCGGGCACTCGGAAGAGGGGGACGGCCCGCTGGTTGGTCTACCCTGGTCCTGGTCTCGACCTTGGTCTACACCTTGGTCTACACCACTGGTGGTTTAGACCATTCTTAGCATGCCGTCCCGGTGCAATGGAATCCGCTGTCCCAAGTGGCGTGGACCACACGACGAAGGCCCACGGGCCCGGAGGTCCGTGAGCCTTTCGCGACGAAGCGCCGCCCGCCTACTTGATGTTCGCCTCCTCCATGGCGTCCCCCACCTCGTCCGGCTCGCGTCCCGGCGTCGGCAGGTTGAATTTCGTGATCACGAAACGGAAGACGGCGTAATAGACGACCGCGAAACACGCCCCGATCGGAATGATCAGCCAGGGCTTGGTCGCCAGCCCCCAGTTGATGACGTAGTCGATCAGCCCCGCCGAGAAACTGAAGCTGTCGTGCACGCCCAGCGCCCAGCTCACCGCCATCGACACACCCGTCAGCAGCGCATGCAGCACATACAGCAGCGGCGCGACGAAAAGGAACGAATACTCGATGGGCTCGGTGACCCCGGTCACGAACGAGGTGAGCCCGACGGACAGCATCATCCCGGAGATCTCTTTACGGCGGTGCGGCTTGGCGCAGTGCGCAATGGCCAGCGCCGCCGCCGGCAGCGCGAACATCATGATCGGGAAAAAGCCGGTGGTGAACTGACCCGCGGTCGGATCGCCCGCCAGGAACCGGTTGATGTCACCGTGGACGACCGTGCCGTCCGGCTCCGTATAACTGCCGAACTGGAACCACACAAAGGTGTTCAGGAACTGGTGCAGCCCGATCACCAGCAGCGCACGGTTGGCGACACCGAAAAGCCCCGAACCGAGCCAGTCCAGATCGGTCAGCCACTTACTGAAGGCGGTCAGCGCGTCACCGATCGGCGGCCAGACCCACAGGCACGCCACCGCGAAGACCAGGCCGATGAAGGCCATCACGATCGGTACCAGCCGGCGGCCGTTGAAGAACCCCAGCCAGTCGACCAGCTTCACCCGGTGCAGCCGCTGCCAGAACCAGGCGGACAGAAAGCCCATCACAATGCCGCCGAAAACCCCCGGATTCTGGAATGTCGCCTGGGCGGCGTTCCCGCCCTTGTCGACGCACACCCCGCCCCAAGGCCCCGCCTGCGTGAACGTCTGCCCCGGACCGCAGATCGCCGGGAACTGATGCAGCACCGCGTAATAGACGAGAAAACCCGCCACCGCGGCCAGCGCCGTCGACCCGTCCGCCTTCTTCGCCATCCCGATCGCGACACCGATACAGAACAGCAGCGGCAGCCCCAGCCCCGAATCCAGCAGCGCGCCGCCCGCCCCCGCGAACACCTTGGCGACGTCGTCCCAGCCCAGCCCGTCCGCGCCGAACACATCCGGCTGGCCCAGGCGATTGAGAATGCCCGCGGCAGGTAGCACGGCAATCGGCAGCTGAAGGCTGCGGCCCAGCTTCTGCATCCCCTGGAAGACGGCCGACGCCCGCGACTTCACCGGCCTCTTCCCCGGCGCCGCCGCCGCTGCGTCCGAACTCATCGGCTTCCTCCCTCCCGCCGGCCGGTGCGCCGACCGGCGCGTACCGCATACTGATGGTGTAGACCACTGGGGGTGTGCGTCGGACGCCCGGCACACACCCCGGGTGATCGCCATCCTTCGCCAGATGGCACCCGACCGCCCCCATAGTTGGGCTGAACGTGCACAGCCGCACAGAACGCTCCTCCGCGTGCTCTGCGGTGGAAAAACCGCTCGGCGGAGCCGCCGACGGCCGAGACAAGCAGGAGTGGACATGGCCAGCAAGGCTGAGAAGATCGTCGCCGGGCTCGGCGGACTCGACAACATCGAAGAGGTCGAGGGCTGCATCACCCGCCTCCGCACCGAAGTCAGCGACGCCTCCCTCGTCGACGAGGCCGCCCTCAAGGCCGCCGGCGCCCACGGCGTCGTCAAGATGGGCACCGCGATCCAGGTCGTCATCGGCACCGACGCCGACCCCATCGCCGGCGAAATCGAAGACATGATGTGAGCTGAGCCCAGCGCTCACCCAGGGCCCCGCCCGGTGCATACGTCCGTACCGGAACGGGGCCCTCGCCATTCCCGATAGGGTCTACGCCATGTCTCGCATCGACGGCCGCACCCCCGAACAGCTCCGCCCGGTCACCATCGAACGCGGCTGGAGCAAGCACGCCGAAGGCTCCGTGCTCATCTCCTTCGGCGACACCAAGGTCTTCTGCACCGCCTCCGTGACCGAGGGCGTCCCGCGCTGGCGCAAGGGCAGTGGCGAAGGCTGGGTCACCGCCGAGTACTCGATGCTGCCCCGCTCCACCAACACCCGCGGCGACCGCGAATCCGTACGCGGCAAGATCGGCGGCCGCACGCACGAAATCAGCCGCCTCATCGGCCGCTCACTGCGCGCCGTCATCGACTTCAAGGCCCTCGGCGAGAACACCATCGTTCTCGACTGCGACGTCCTCCAGGCCGACGGCGGCACCCGCACCGCCGCCATCACCGGCGCCTATGTCGCCCTCGCCGACGCCATCGCCTGGGCCCAGGGCAAGAAGCTCATCAAGCACAACCGCCAGCCGCTGACCGGCACCGTCTCCGCCGTCAGCGTCGGCATCGTGGCCGGCGTCCCGCTCCTCGACCTCTGCTACGAGGAGGACGTCCGCGCCGAGACCGACATGAACGTCGTCTGCACCGGCGACGGCCGCTTCGTCGAGGTCCAGGGCACCGCCGAGGCCGAACCCTTCGCCCGCGACGAACTCAACGCCCTCCTCGACCTCGCCGTCGCGGGCTGCCGCGACCTCGACACGGCCCAGCGGGAGGCGCTGGCACGGGAACTCTGAGGCAGCGGGGGCCGGGGTGGGGCCCCGCCCCGCCCCCTCCTCGGCCTCCCCTTCCTTCCCCTTTCCCGCCCATTTCCTCCCGCCCCGGCAACCAAAGCGGGGCGCCACGCGTTTCTTCCGTTGCCCGCTCATGACCCCCATGACCCAAGGGAGGAATCCACTCCATGTCCCCGCGTGAGACCAGCCCGACCACCCGCCGCACCCGCCGTCCCGTCGCCACCGCCCTCGCCGTGCTGACCGCCGCCGCCCTCGCGATACCGGCACTCTCCGCCTGCAGCGCCGTCAACAAGGCGATGGACTGCGCCAATACGGCCGGTGCCGTCGTCGACTCCGTCGACAAGCTTCAGCGAGCCGTCGGGGACTCCCTCGACGACCCCCAGTTGGCCGAGCAGACCCTCGACTCCATCGACCGGAAGCTCAAGAAGGTCCGCGACGAGTCGAGCGACCCCGACCTCGCCGCCGCCGTCGACAAGATGAACGCCGGCATCAAGGACGCCCGCAAGGACATCAAGGACGCCAAGGCGCCCAACCTCGAGCCCATCTCCGATGCCGCCGGCGAAATGACCAAGGTCTGCACCCCGGGCTGACCGCTCCCGCGCACCGGGATAATCACTCCCTATGCAGCCTCGAACCAGCGGGCGCCCCGCATCCCGCTCCCGCCTCATCCTCGCCACCCGGAACGCCGGCAAGATCACCGAACTCCGGGCCATCCTGGACGCGGCCGAGCTCGGCGTCGAACTCGTCGGCGCCGACGCCTACCCCGACGTCCCGGACGTCAAGGAAACCGGCGTCACCTTCGCCGAGAACGCCCTCCTCAAGGCCCACGCCCTGGCCCAGGCCACCGGCCACCCGGCCGTCGCCGACGACTCCGGCCTCTGCGTCGACGTCCTCGGTGGCGCGCCGGGCATCTTCTCCGCCCGCTGGTCCGGCACCCACGGCGACGACCAGGCCAACCTTTCTCTCCTCCTGGCCCAGCTCGCCGACATCTCCGACGACCACCGCGCCGCCCACTTCGCCTGCGCCGCGGCCCTCGCCCTCCCCGACGGCACCGAGCGAGTCGTCGAGGGCCGGCTCAAGGGCACCCTCCGCCACACCCCCTCGGGCACCGGCGGCTTCGGCTACGACCCGGTCCTCCAGCCCCTGGGGGAGTCCCGTACCTGCGCCGAACTGACCCCCGCCGAGAAGAACGCCATCAGCCACCGGGGGCAGGCGTTCCGGGCGTTGGTGCCGGTGGTGAGGGAGTTGATGGGCTGAGGAACGCAAGAGGGGCCACCCGGCGGGTGGCCCCTGTGTGTGCGGCCGATGGGAGTCGAACCCACATGGGCAAATGCCCCGAGGCACCTAAAACCTCTGCTTATACCATTCAGCAACGGCCGCGTATCCGCCAATGCTACCGGTAGGTGAGCCTTGTCTTCACGCGATGTCGGCTTCCGCCTCTGCACCACGTGCTCGTGATTGCGTGGCAGTTGGGGCACAGCAACCGCAGGTTCTCCCGTCGGTTGTCGTGCCAGTCCCCGCTGACGTGACCGATCTCCCGCGTCATGGGCTTGCCGAGCCACTCGGGCCGACTTTGCACCTGGCGCAGCGCTCAGGCACGCCGACTTCGCGGAGCGCACGGCGCAGGCGCTTGGTGGCGATCCGGTGACGGCCGCTGTGCCGTACCAGAACGTCTTCCGGCCGTTTTTGGCGTTCGTGCCTGGCTTTCCCCGCTGATGAGCCTGACCGAGGAAGTGCTCAGTCGTCAGATGGTCGTCGGCGATCCACCTGCGCAACATGGCGCGTTGCCCACCAGTGTTCGTCCGGCTCAGGCGGTGCAGTACCTCGGCGATGGACACCGACTCGGCGACCGCCACTCGCCACTCATCGGGGGTGGGCCGGGGAGTCCTTCCGCAGGGGCGGAAGTGCGAGGTGTCGATCCCGTACGCCTTGATGCGGCGGCTGAGGTGCGTGTGGTGCCCACCGACGACCTCAACCCCGAGAGGGCGCAGGACTTCGCACATCTCCGCGGATCCACCCCCACCTTCGCCCACGCCTCCGACAGCGTCCGCGACGAGGACGCCGCGGCCTCCAGTCGCTCCCGGGTGTACGGACTGACCGGCATGCTTCCCCCTCGTCCCGTGCGCCGGGACCACCCCCGGCGCATTCCCGTCCTCCCGAACACATCAACGATCGAACGTGGAGTCGGTTACGTCCGGAAGGGGGAAAGGGAAAGGGAAAGGGGCCTCGGGGGAGAAAAACCCCAAGGCCCCACCGGCCACAGCTGTCTCAGAAGCGCGGCTCCGCGGTCTGTGCCGTGATCATTTCCACGGCCTCTTCCTTCGTGGCGACCGAAGGCGGTGAGCCCTCCAGGGGCTGCTGGGCCGTTTCCTTCATGCAGGCCACGGCGATGACGCCCACCAGGGCGGCACCCATCGTGTAGTAGGCGGGGACCATGACGTTCTTGTCGAAGACGTCCATGAGGGCGGTGATCACCAGGGGGGTGGTGCCGCCGAAGACGGATACGGCGATGTTGTAGCCGATGGAGAGCGAGCCGTAGCGGACGTTGGTGGGGAAGAGGGCGGGGAGGGCGGCGGACATGGTCCCCAGGAGGCAGACCAGGGAGAGGCCCAGGAGGGTCATGCCGCCGATGACCGCGGCCATGCTGCCCTGCTTGACCAGGAGGAAGGCGGGGATGGCGGTGATGAAGAAGCCGAGCATGCCGGTCATCAGGAGGGGCTTGCGGCCGTAGTGGTCGTTGAGTTTGCCGATGGTGCTGATGAGGCACATCAGGACGACCATGATGCCGAGGAGAATCAGGAGGCCGTGCGACTCCTTGTATTTGAGGGTGTCGGTCAAATACGTCGGCATGTAGGAGAGCAGCATGTAGTCGGTGATGTTGTAGGCACCGACCAGCGCGATACAGAGGATGAGCGTGGGCCACTGCTGGGCGAAGATTTCGCCCAGTTTTTTCTTGGGGGCGTTTTCCGAGAGGTGGGAGAACGCGGCTTCGGTTTCCACGACGGAGTCGGTGGTGGTGTGGGTCTGCGCCGCTTCCAGTTTCTGGAAAGCGGGGGTTTCGTCGAGCTTGACCCGGAGGTAGAGGCCGATGAGGCCGAGCGGGCCGGCGATCAGGAACGGCAGGCGCCAGCCCCAGGCGGACATGGCGTCGGCGCCCAAGGTGGTGTTGAGGAGCAGGACGATGCCGGCCGCTCCCGTGTAGCCGATGAGGGTGCCCATTTCGAGGAAGCTGCCGAAATAGCCGCGCTTTTTGTCGGGGGCGTATTCGGCGATGAAGGTGGAGGCACCGCCGTATTCGCCGCCGGTGGAGAAGCCCTGGACGAGGCGGAAGAGGATGAGCAGGACCGGGGACCAGAAGCCGATGGCCGCGTAGGAGGGGATCAGGCCGATGCAGAGGGTGCCCAGCGCCATCATGATCATGGTGAGGGCGAGGACCTTCTTGCGGCCGATACGGTCGCCGAGCGGGCCGAAGTAGGCGCCGCCGAGAGGCCGTACGAGAAAGGCGACGGCGAAGGTGGCGAACGAGGACAGCAGGCTGGTGGTGTCGCTGCCGCCGGGGAAGAAGACCTGGCCGAGGGTGATCGCGAGATAGCTGTAGATCCCGAAGTCGAACCATTCCATGGCATTACCGAGGGCGGCCGCCTTTACGGCCCGCCGGACCACCTTTTCGTCGGTGATGGTGATATCGGTGCGCCGCAGCCTGGGGTTTTTGCGCCGGGCGATGGCGCGGAAGAGGACACGGTGCCGGCGGAGGGCTTCCTTGTCCTCGGGTACGTGCTCTGCTGCGGTGCTCCCGTTGGCCACGAGGCGGTCCTCTCGGTCGGTCGGCGCGGTGATGCGCGGTGGGGATACGACAGATACGACAGGTGCGCCTGCGCGGTGGAAGGCGGATCCAAACCACTTTGGCCGAAATCCACGTCATCGGCGAGGTGGGTCAGGGGTGGCAGAGCAGGCGGGCGGGGCGCGGTGCCGTGAGTCAGGGGATCGGCGGGTCTGTTACAGGACTGGTACACAGCCGCGCGGTCGTTGAAGCGTGCGGGCAATCAGCTTGTGGGGGTGAGAGGGGAACGTGGCGGTCCGGAAACCGCTCTTTCGTAGCGTGTGGCGCTGTGCGTCGGCTCCTCTTCGGTGGGTGCGGGCGCGCCGGTGTGTGCTGGTGGGGGTACGGGGTGGGAGCCCCGGGAGGAGAACGTGATGACCGAGCGCGCGGGGTCCCGCTGGGCCCGTGGGCGTACCGCTCTGGCGACGTTTGCCGTGGTGACGGCGCTGGCGGCCGGAGGGGTGTGGTTCAGCCAGGCCTCGGACCGCGCGTCGGCGGTGGATGTGGCGCCGAAGACGGCGGCGGCGCGGGACGTCAAGGAGGACGGCAGGGAGTCCGGCGGTCTGCCGGGCGTGCGGGACTGCGGGATCGGGGCTCCGGCGGTCAAGCCGCAGGTGATCACGCTGGCCTGCGCGGATGCGGGGATGGTGGCGACCGCGATCACCTGGGACCGGTACGGATCCGAGGAGGCGGAGGGCACCGGCGTGGTGCAGGTGGTGAAGACGGCCGCGGGCGTGGGGGCGGATGCCGGGTTCCCGGCGACGTTCCGGCTCTACGGCGCCAAGACGGTCGACGGCGCGCGGGCCTTCACGGGGCTCGAGGTGACGTACGAGGGCTCGACGCCGCTCGGGGACACGACGGAGATGTACAACCTCGCGTGATGGGCATCAGAGGCCGGATCGCGCTGGCCATTTCGTGTATGACGGCGCTGGCCGTGGTGGTGCTCGGCTTTGCCGTGCACCACATAGCGGACGCGGAGCGGGAACGGTCGGCGCGGGCCTATCAGGACGACCGGCTGAGCAGTGCGCTGCAGATCTACGAGCGGGACGGGAAGCGGGCGCTGGGAGCGCAGCTGGACGATGCGGCCTTGCCGTTGCCGCTGCGGGAGGCGGTGTTCAAGAACCGGTCGGGGACGTATGTCAGCGGCGGCGAGGATCCGCGGGTGTGGGCGGCGACCGGGGTCGGTGACGGTGGCGGGGGCCGCCCGAAGCGGTCGTTGTCGGTGTCGGCGGCGTATCCGGACGACGATCCGGCGCAGGTGGCGCTGGACCGGGCGCTGGTGATCGCGGGGTTCGGCACGGTCGCGCTGATGGCGGCGGTGTCGTGGTTCGTGGCGCAGCGGCTGTCCCGGCGGCTGCGGTTGAGTGCGGCGGCGGCGCGGCGGATCGCGGCGGGGGCCGCACCGGATGCGGATGCGCTGGCCAGTAATGGCCGGGACGAGGTGGCCGAGCTGGGCCGCAGTGTGCATCACATGGCGATGTCGCTGGCGGCCCAGGCGCAGGCGGAGCGGGAGTTCACCGCGGATGTGGCACATGAGCTGCGGACGCCGGTGGCCGGGCTGGTGGCGGCGGCGGAGCTGTTGCCGCAGCCGCGGGCGGTGGAGATGGTGCAGGACCGGGCGCAGGCGATGCGGCGGCTGGTGGAGGATCTGCTGGAGGTCTCGCGGCTGGATGCGGGGGTGGAGCGGGCGGATCTGGATGCCTGTGAGCTGCCGTCGCTGGTGCGGGGCATTGTGCGGCGGGCGGCGCGGCAGCGGGGGGTTGACGAGGTGTCGGTGTCCGTCGAGGGCGAGCCGGTGATCGTGGAGACGGACCGGCGCCGGGTGGAGCGGGTGCTGGTGAATCTGCTGGCGAACGCGGCGAAGCACGGGCGGCCGCCGATCGAGGTCGTGGTGCAGGGGACGCGGATCGTGGTGCGCGATCACGGTCCGGGGTATCCGGCGGAGTTGTGCGCGGAGGGGCCGCGGCGGTTCCGTACGGCGGCGCCGGAGCGGGGGACCGGGCACGGGCTGGGGCTGACGATCGCGGTCGGCCAGGCGGATGTGCTGGGGGCGCGGCTGGACTTCGGCGCCGCCACGGAGGGCGGCGCCGAAGCCGTGCTGGAGCTGCCGGGTACCGGTATGCCGCTCACTGCAGCCGACAACGGCTCCTGCCCGGGGTCGTCCTGACGCGGGGTGCCGAAGCTGTGCTGGGGCTGCCGGGTACCGGTATGCCGCTCACTGCAGCCGACAACGGCTCCTGCCCGGGGTCACCCTGACGCGGGGCGCCGGCCGTGCTGCAGCTGCCGGGTACCGGTATGCCGTTCACCGCAGTCGACAACGGCTCCTGCCCCGGGCCGCCCCGGCGCGGGGCGCCGCGCGGGGCCTGGCCCCGGGCCGGTTAAAGCGCCAGATCCTTGATGATCTTGGCGACGTGGCCGGTGGCCTTGACGTTGTAGAGGGCGCGCTCGACCTTGCCCTCCTCGTCGAGGACGACGGTGGAGCGGATGACGCCGGTGACGGTCTTGCCGTAGAGCTTCTTCTCGCCGAAGGCGCCGTATGCCTCCAGGACCGCCTTGTCGGGGTCGCCGAGGAGCGTGACCTTGAGGTCTTCCTTCTCGCGGAACTTGGCGAGCTTCTCCGGCTTGTCGGGGGAGATGCCGATGACGTCGTAGCCGTGGCCGGCGAGGAAGTCGAGGTTGTCGGTGAAGTCGCAGGCCTGCTTGGTGCAGCCGGGGGTCAGGGCGGCCGGGTAGAAGTAGACGATGACCTTGCGGCCCTTGTGGTCGGCGAGCGAGACCTGCTTGCCGTCGGCGTCGGGCAGGGTGAAGGCGGGGGCGGTGTCGCCGGGCTGCAGTCGCTCGGTCATGGTTCTCCTCCTACGTGGATCCGTATGCCCCGACACTAACCAGGTGGGGCGGGCAAGGGGGGGCGCGGGCGCCGCGGCTGCCCGAAACGGGGGTGCTGTGGGGCGCGGGCGGGTGCGAGCTGACAGACTGTCCATCACGAATCGGCATGGAGCAAGGCGGCCGGTTCCGTACGGGGACTTGTCCCGTCCTCGTACGCATCGGCCCGAGACGACGGAGGCAGCGCGGTGTCGGAAGCCAGGACCCCTGCGCAGATCGAGGCGGACATCGCCCGCAGGCGGCAGGAGCTCGCCGTGACGCTCGACGAGATCGGTGTGCGGCTGCACCCGAGGACGATCATCGGCGATGCGAAGGCGGCGACCGCGGCGGCGGTGGACCGGACGGCGGGGCGGGCGTATGTGGCCGCGCACCGTGCGGTGTCGGGTGTGCGGACCCAGCTGGTGTCGGAGGAAGGGGCGCCGCGGCTGGAGCGGATCGTTCCGGTGGCCATGATCGGTGTGGCCGTGGTGGGCCTGCTGGCGCTGACCGCCAAGCGGCGCCGCTCCTAAAGTGTGTGGGCCGGGGCCGGACGGGGGCCGGCGGTGTGGGGCCCGGACGGGGCCGACACCGCTAGAGGCGTCGGACGGCCTGTGCCTCCGCCCGCTCGACCGCGGTACGGCCGTGGACATGGACGAGCGCGAGGTGGAACAGCGCCGGGGCCAGTGGAGCCCACCGGTGGATGCGGTCCGTACGCAGGAGGTAGCGGGCCACCTCCGCGGGGCGGAAGGGCACATGGTCGACCGTCTGGTGTTCCCATCTGTCGGCGACACCTCTGCTCATACGCGCCTGGAGGCCATCGCGGGTCAGCTCCGTCAGCCTCGCGTAGAAGTGGGCGCTCCAATGGCGCCGCTCCACATCGAGCACGAACGCCAGCAGGGTGAGCTGGGACTCGTGCGGTTCGAGCGACAGCTCTTCGCGCATACCGCGCCGGGCCACCGCGTACAGGTCCGGTGCGTTCCTGCCGGATGAGTCGATGTGCCGGGAGAGCCCCTCGTTCACGGAGGAGTTCCACACGCCCGGCGCCATCCGTACCCGGTCACTGCGCCGGGTGACGACGAGCATGTCGTCGGCGGTCACCACGGCAACGTTGACGGCGAAGCTGCACTGCAGGAAGGCCGGGGCGGCCAGCGGGCGGTCCGGGTCGAGGTAGCGGGACCGCGGGGTGGTGCCGCTGGGCAGGCGCCGGTCGAGTTGCTGGGCGGCGAGGAACGTGTAGTAGTCCGTGGGCCGCAGCCTCAGATGGACTTCCGGCTGTTCGTCGAGGGCGGTTCTGGAGATATCGAACGACTCGACGGCGTACCGCAGGCCGTTCCACACCGGAGTGCGGCCCTCCGCCTGGAGCTGAGCGCTCTCTTCCGCGATCTCCTGATGCCAGTCGGCCATCTCCGCCGGCAGGGCTATCTCCTCGTCCAGCACCTGGATGTGGATCGCCTCGGGAGTGATCGCCGACTCACCGTCGCCCTCCACGATCAAGGCGGCGGTGTGCAGCGGC
Organism: Streptomyces sp. NPDC048483; assembly: GCF_040651455.1. Taxonomy (NCBI): domain Bacteria; kingdom Bacillati; phylum Actinomycetota; class Actinomycetes; order Kitasatosporales; family Streptomycetaceae; genus Streptomyces; species Streptomyces sp. NPDC048483. Next base: position 25,356 of record NZ_JBEZJZ010000028.1, on the reverse strand, counting down.
CCCAGGGAGAAGGTCGTCCAGGTGCTGGCGGGCTCCTCCGGATGCCTTCGCAGGGTGCGCAGCGCATACGCCGAGCGCCTACGGATCTTGAACCAGGCGTCCTGCAGCGGCTGTTGGAACAGCGTGGCCAACACCATGCCGATGACAGCGCCGAGCACTCCATTGGCAACATCGATTCCGCCCATGCTCCGGAGACTAGACAGAACGATCAAGAAACGGTCCCGCTTGCCCGTTCTGTTACCTCCGCGGTCCCTGCCCGGGATGCCCCCGCCGGCGCCGGAAGGGCCCCGGGCGGTCCGTCGTCGGCCGTCGGTGCGTGGTGTGCGCCGCCGGGCAGGTACGGTCATGCCGTGAGCCCGAATAACACCAAGGACACCCACGACAAGCTGCCGATCCGGATGCTGCACGACCGTGTGCTGGTCCGGACGGACATCCCCGAGGGCGAGCGGCGCTCGACCGGGGGCATCGTCATTCCGGCGACCGCGGCGGTCGGCCGCCGCCTGGCCTGGGCCGAGGTGGTCGCGGTCGGGCAGAACGTGCGGACCGTCGAGGTGGGGGACCGGGTGCTCTACGACCCGGAGGACCGTGCCGAGGTCGAGGTGCGCGGTGTGGCGTATGTGCTGATGCGGGAGCGGGATCTGCATGCGGTGGCCGCGGAGCGGCTGGAGGGCGCGGACGATTCGACGGGGCTCTACCTCTAGCCCCCGGGGCCTGCGCCGGTCCCTTGAAGCTGTTGTCCCTGACGGGCGGTGACCGAGGTCACCGCCCGTTCCGTCTGGAGCCGGTCCGCCGCTTGCTAGCCTCGTAAGCACCCGACGAGACGCGCCGTACCGGGTCACGACAAGACGACGCACCCCTGTTGAAGCTCTTGCAGCGTTTACGGAGGTGCCGTCATGGCATGGATTCTGCTGGTCGTCGCCGGTGCCCTGGAGGTCGGCTGGTCGGTCGGGATGAAGTTCACCGAGGGGTTCACCCGGTTGTGGCCCAGCGTGTTCACCGGCGCGGGCATCGTCGCCAGCATGCTGCTGCTCTCGTATGCGGCCCGGAGCCTGCCGATCGGTACGGCCTATGGCGTGTGGGTCGGCATCGGGGCGGCCGGTGCGGCGGTGGTGGGGATGGCGGTCCTCGGGGAGCCGGTGACCGCGGCCCGGATCTTCTTCATCGGTCTGTTGCTGGTGGCGGTGGTGGGTCTCAAGGCGACGTCGGGGCACTGACCGGCGGGGCCGGCACCCCGCGGGCCCCGCTCACCCCACCCACCACGCCCCTTCGGGGCCCACGGTCGGGAAGTCCTCCGTGGGCTCGGTGGTGGGCTGCGGTGGCTCGGTCGGGAAGGTGGGGGTGGGCGGTTCGACGGTCGGTGTGGTGGGGATGCCGGTCGGCGGGCCGGAGGTGGGGGGTGCGGTCGTCGGTCCGGTGGTCGGCGAGCCGGATTCGCCGGGCGATGCGGGCGGCGGGCCCGAGGTCGTGGGCGCGCTCGGCGGGGGGCCGGCGCCCGTCTCCAGCCGGAGGTCGAAGTCGGTGACCGGATGGCCCTCCAGGGCGGCGGCGGTGTAGTCGGCCCAGATCTGGGCGGGGAAGCCGCCGCCGTTGATGCGCGGCAGGCCCGCCGCCCCGTACAGCGGCTCCTGTGCGGCGCTCTTGGGGTTCTGGCCCAATACGGCGACCACGGTGGCGAGTTCGGGGGTGTAGCCGGCGAACCAGGCGGCCTTGTCGTTCTCCGCGGTGCCGGTTTTGCCGGCCGCCGGGCGTCCGGCGTCCTGGGCGGCGGTGCCGGTGCCGCCGTCGACGACGCTGCGCAGGACCGAGGTGGTGGTGTCGGCGGCGCTGCGGTCGAGGGCGGCGTGCTCGGCGCGTTCGGGCAGCGGGAGGGTCCCGCCGCTCTTGGCGACCTTGTCGACGAGGGTGTACGGGCGCTGTCTGCCGTGGTGGGCGAAGCCGGCGTACACCTGCGTCATCTCCAGCACGCTGGGGGTGGCGGTGCCCAGCGAGATGGCGCCCTGGGACGAGGAAAGGCTGGGGGTGTCGGCGGGGATGCCCAGGTCCACGGCGGTGTTTTTGACCTTGGTGGGGCCGACGTCGATGCCCATCTGGGCGTAGACGGCGTTGACGGACTTGTCGGTGGCCTCGGTGACGGTGATCGGGCCGTAGGAGCGGTCGTCCTCGTTGGCCGGAGCGAAGCCGGTGGGGGAGCCGTGGCTGAGCGTCATGCGTTTGTTGGTGCCGTCGTAGACGGTCTCGGGAGTGATCCGCATGCCGTCCTGGGTCGTTGCGCGGTTCTGTACGGCCGAGGCGAAGACGATCGGCTTGAAGGTGGAGCCGACCTGGTAGTCGCGGCGGGTGGCGCCGTTGACGTACTGCTTGGCGTAGTCGATGCCGCCGTACATGGCGACGACCCGGCCGGTGGCGGGGTCGATGGAGGCGCCGCCGGCCCGGACATAGGTGTCGACCTTGCGGGAGCGGTCGAGCTGGTCCATCAGGCGGGTGGTGACGGCGTCGACGAAGGCGTCCTGGCGGTTCTTGGACAGGGTGGTGGTGATGCGGTAGCCGCCGGCCCGCAGGGTGTTCTCGTCGATGATCTTGTTGCCGGTCAGATAGTCCTTGACGGCTTCGACGAGATAGCCGCGCTGGCCGGAGAGCCCGGCGGAGGCCTTGACCGGTCCCGGTTCGGGGAACTTCATCGCGGCGCGTTCGGCGCGGCCGAGCCACTTCTTCTTGACCATGCCGTCCAGGACGTAGTTCCAGCGTGCCAGGGCCCGCTGTTTGTTCTCGGGGTGGGCGGTGATGTCGTACGCGCTGGGGGCGTTGAGGAGGGTGGCGAGATACGCGCCCTCGGCGGTGGTGAGCCGCTCGGAGTTCTTGCCGTAGTAGGCCTGGGCGGCGGCCTGGATGCCGTACGCATTGCGGCCGTAGTAGCTGGAGTTGAGATAGCCCTCGAGGATCTGGTCCTTGGTCTCCTCGCGGTCGAGCTTGATGGCGATGAAGAACTCCTTGGCCTTGCGGGTGACGGTCTGTTCCTGGCCGAGGTAGTAGTTCTTGACGTACTGCTGGGTGATGGTCGAGCCGGACTGCTTGCCCTTGCCGGTGACGGTGTTCCAGGCGGCGCGGACCATGGCGGCGGGGTCGACGGCCGACTCGGAGTAGAAGTCGCGGTCCTCGGCGGCCAGTACGGCCTGCTGGGTGGACTTGGGGATCTGGCTGAGCGCGACGTTCTCGCGGTTGACGTCGCCGTCGCGGGCCAGGAAGGAGCCGTCGGAGTAGAGATAGATGTTGCTCTGGGCCTTGGCGGCGCTGTTGGCGGGCGGGATGTCGACGAGGAGATATCCGGCGACGAGGCCGCCCACGACCACCAGCAGGAACAGCAGTACGGCGGTCAGCACCGTCCGCCAGGTGGGGATGGCGCGGCGCCAGCCGGTGCGCCGGGGGCGGGAGGTGCTGCCCCCGGCGGTCGTTGTGTCCTCCGGACCGTCGCTCATGTCTGTATGGACTCCTCGGCGGCCGCCAAAGGTTGTGCTGCGGCGGATTGATGGGGTGTCGGGGAATCACGCGCTGAACCGGAAAAGGCGTACTCACCCGATAAGGACCTGAAGATCCCGAAGGTCCTGTTGGAGAACTGTCGCATCATGCGTCCCGGTCCCGAGGGGTGGCGCGCACCTGTGACCGCTCCCTGACCGGCCGGATGGCGCCCCCGTCTCACCCGAACCGGTGATAAATCGATGGTGCGGTCCGCGATTGCCCTACTAGGCTCCGATGCTTTGCCGTCGGATGACAAGAGCTGGGGGACCGCGGAGGTGTGGTACACGGCCGTGGCGGCCGGCAGCTTCCGCCGGTATGCCACCTATCGGACCGCCACCGCGGCGGGCGTCTTCACCAACACCGTCTTCGGCTTCATCCTCGCCTACACCTACCTCGCCCTGTGGGCCGAACGCCCGCACCTGGGCGGCTACGACCAGGCCCAGGCGCTGACGTTCGTATGGACCGCGCAGGCGCTGCTGGCGGCCTCGGCACTGCTGCAGGGCGGCGGGATCGACGAGCTGCAGGAGCGGATCCGCAGCGGCGACATCGCGGTGGACCTCTACCGGCCCGCCGACCTCCAGCTGTGGTGGCTGTCCGCGGACCTGGGCCGGGCCGCGCTGCAGCTGATCGGGCGCGGGGTGGTGCCGTTGGCGGTGGGCGCGCTCTGCTTCCCGCTCGCCCTGCCCGCCGACGCGGGGACCTGGCTGCTGTTCCTGTTCTCGGTGGCGCTCGGGGTGCTGGTCAGCTTCGGGCTGCGTTATCTCGTCGCGCTGGCGTCGTTCTGGCTGCTCGACGGCGGGGGCCTGGCCCTGATCAGCGGTCTGGCCTGTCTGTTCTTCTCCGGGATGGTGCTGCCGCTGCGGGCCTTCCCCGGCTCCTTCGCCGAGATCGCCCAGCTGCTGCCGTGGGCGGCGATCCTCCAGGTTCCGGCCGATGTGCTGCTCGGCGCCCGCAGCGGCGGATCGCTGCTGCGGGGGCTGGCGTTCCAGGCGGCGTGGGCGGTGGCACTGCTGATGCTGGGCCGGCTGGTGCAGCGGGCCGCCACCCGCAAGGTGGTGGTGCAGGGTGGTTAGCGAAGCGGCGACGGAGCGGACGGGGCGGGCGGCGGCGCTCGTGCACGGCCTGCGCGCCTACGCCCTGATCGTCGGGATGTGGATCCGCTCCACCCTCGCCTACCGCACCTCGTTCGTGCTGATGGCGGTCGGCAACTTCGCCGCCAGCGGCCTGGACTTCGTCGCCATCCTGCTGATGTTCTCCCAGACCGGTGTCCTCGGCGGCTTCTCGCTGCCCGAAGTCGCCTTTCTCTACGGCACGTCCAGCCTCTCGCTGGGCCTGGCGGACCTGGCGCTCGGCAGCATGGACCGGCTCGGGGCGCGGGTGCGCGACGGCACCCTGGACACCCTGCTGCTGCGCCCCGTACCGGTCTTCGCGCAGATCGCCGCGGACCGTTTCGCGCTGCGCCGGCTGGGCCGGCTCGGCCAGGCGCTGCTGGTGCTGGGCTGGTCGCTGACCCGGCTGGACGTGGACTGGACGGCGGGCCGGGTGCTGCTGGTGCCGCTGATGACGGTGTGCGGTGCGGCCATCTTCGCGGCGGTGTTCACGGCGGGGGCGGCCTTCCAGTTCTGGGCGCAGGACGCGGCCGAGGTGCAGAACGCCTTCACCTACGGCGGCAACAACATGCTCCAGTACCCGCCCACCGTCTTCGCCCGGGACCTGGTGCGCGGGGTCACCTTCATCATCCCGCTGGCCTTTGTGAACTGGCTGCCCGCGCTGCGGCTGCTGGACCGGCCCGACCCGCTGGGGCTGCCGGGCTGGGTGGACTTCCTGGGGCCGGCGGTGGCGGCGCTGATGTGTGCGGCCGCGGGGCTGGCCTGGCGCTGCGGACTGCGTGCGTACCGGAGTACGGGGAGTTGAGACACGGCATATGACGACAGAGCAGCTCATTGAGGTGGACGGCGTCGAGAAGGTCTTCTCGGTACGGCGCAAGGCGGGCCGGCTGCGGAGGGTACGGCACGAGGTACGGGCCGTGGACGGCATCACCTTCCGGGTGCCGCGCGGCGAAATGGTCGGTTACATCGGCCCGAACGGCGCCGGGAAGTCCACCACGATCAAGATGCTGACGGGCATTCTGGTGCCCAGCGGCGGCCGGCTGCGGATCGCCGGCATCGACCCCGCGCGCGAACGGACCCGGCTGGCCCGGCGGATCGGGGTGGTTTTCGGCCAGCGCACCACCCTGTGGTGGGACCTGCCGCTGAAGGACTCGTACGAACTGGTGCGCCGTATGTACCGGGTCCCGGAGTCCGTCTACCGCGCCAACTTCAGCCGCTGCGTCGAACTGCTGGACCTGGGGCCCCTGCTGGACGTCCCCGTGCGGCAGCTGTCGCTCGGTCAGCGGATGCGCGGCGATATCGCGGCGGCGCTGCTGCACGACCCCGAGGTGCTCTATCTGGACGAGCCCACCATCGGCCTGGACGTCATCAGCAAGGCGAAGGTCCGGGAGTTCCTGCGCGAGGTGAACGCCGACCGCGGGACCACGGTCCTGCTGACCACCCATGACCTGACCGACATCGAGCAGCTGTGCCGCCGGGTGATGGTCATCGACCACGGCCGTCTCGTCTACGACGGCGGGCTGGCCGGGCTGCGGGCGGCCGGGGACGGCGAGCGGACGCTGGTGGTGGACCTGGAACGGGAGCTGCCGCCGATCGACGGTGTCCCCGGGGCCCGAACGGTCAAGGTGGAGGGGCCGCGGCAGTGGCTGGCGTTCCCGGCGGGGCAGAGCGCGGCGCCGCTGGTCACGGCCATCGCGGAGCGCTATCCGCTGGTGGATCTGTCGGTGCGCGAGCCGGACATCGAGGATGTCATCGCCAAGCTGTATTCGCTGCGCTCGGGCTGAGCCCCACGTTTTCGGCCGGCCCGCCGTGGGGGTTTCCCGCCGTTGCGCCTGCGGCGGGTTGTTGCCGCTGCGCGGGGCTGTTCGGGTGCGGGACCGGACCTCCGGACTCCGTCCTGCGGTCCGCCCCCTCCCGTTGGGGGTGGGGAAAAGACGGTGGGGGTGAAGGTGAGCGGCCGGGCGCGGCGTCCCCGTAATCTGTTCATATGACCGACAGAATCCCCGAGTTGCGGGCCGCCGATGCCGATCGTGAGCGGGTGGCCGAGATCCTGCGGGACGCCCTTGCCGAGGGGCGGCTCGAGATGACGGAGTTCGAGGAGCGGCTGGATGCGGCCTACCGGGCCCGTACGTACGGGGAGTTGACGCCGCTGACCGCCGATCTGCCGGTGACGACGCAGAGTTCGGCGGGCGGACGGCCGGCCGCGACGGGTGTGCCGGCCGGCTGGGCGGAGCGGATCGGCGGCACCGCCACCTCGCGGGGTGCGTTCGCGATGTGGAGCGGGTTCCGGCGCAAGGGGCGGTGGACCGCGCCGCGGCTGTTCACGGCGGTCACCTTCCAGGGCGGCGGCAAGATCGACCTGCGTGAGGCGGACTTCGAGGCGTCCGAGATCACCATCCGCTGTATCGCGGTACAGGGCGGCATCGAGGTCGTGGTGCCGCCCGGCGTCCAGGTACGGGTCAAGGGGTTCGCCCTGATGGGCCGCTTCAGCCGTACGGAGGACGGCACCGGCGAACCGGGCGCCCCGGTGGTGAACATCACCGGCTTCGTCTTCCAGGGCGGCGTGGACACCCAGCGCAAGGCCACCAAGGCCGAGCGGCAGCGGCTCAAGGAGGCGGAGCGCGCGCGGCGCGTGGAGCTCGGGAAGCGGCCGCGCAAGGAACTCGGCTGACCGGCGCCGGGCCCTACAGCTCGGCCGGCGCCGACCGCTTGAGATGGTCCAGGTTCAGCGCATGGGCCATCGCCCGGAAGCCCTCGTCGCTCGGGTGCAGATGGTCACCGGAGTCGTACACGGGCCGCAGCCGCACCGGCGCCGCCGGGTCGCGCAGCGTCTTGTCCCAGTCCACGACCTCGTCGTAGACCGCGCCGGACCGGATGATGCGGTTGACCTGTTCGCGTACCTGGTTCATCCGCGTGGAGTAGCCGCGGTGCCCCCCGAACGGCGTCAGGGTGGAGCCGGTGACGCGCAGCCCGCGGTCGTGCGCCTCGTGCACGATCGCCCGCATGCCCGCGACGATCTTCCGCGGGTCCCACTGCCGCGGCGACTTGAACAGGTCGTTCAGCCCGATCTCGACCACGACCGCCTTCACCCCGGTACGCGAGAGCGCGTCGCGGTCCAGTCGGGTGAGGACGCTGGGGCCGTTGTTGGGCGAGAAGCGGCTGCCGTTGACGAGGAGCCGGTTGCCGCTGATGCCCTGGTTGAGGACGCCGTAGCGGGGCGCACCGCGCTCGGTGCGCAGGCGCTCGGCCAGGAAGTCCGTCCAGCGGTGGTTGGCGCCCGCGGTGGAGGTGATGCCGTCGGTGATGGAGTCGCCGATGGCCACGACCGTGCCGTGGGCCTCGGCGCTCCACACGTCCACGCCGGTCAGATAGCGCCAGTACGGGCTCTGCTCCGTATAGGCGGCGCCGGTGGCGTCCTCCGTACGGTCGCCGCGCGCCAGGTAGGAGGTCTGGCGGGCGTACGGGTGATAGGTGGCCGGGCCCGAGGGGGACGGGGAGTACGTGGTGACCAGGAGGTCGGCGTTGTCGGGGACCTTGAGCCGGACCGGGTCGCTGGTGACCGCGCCGCCCGCCGGTATGGTCACCGCGGGCTTGCCGCCGAAGGTCAGCCGCCGCATGGTGCCGGCCGCGGCCGTGGGGTTGCTGGGGGCGCTGGCGACCGCCAGCGAGGCGTGGCTGACGGACAGCGGGCGGGTGCCGTAGAGGTTGGAGAGCTGGATCCGGGCGCCGGAGCCGCCGACGCTGGTGTGCACCACGTTGCGTATGGACATCCCCGCATAGCCGTCCAGGGTGCCGGGCTCGGCGGCCGCGGCGGCCGCCGCCCAGGTGCCGACCCACTGCCCGGAGACCGCCGGCGCCGCCGGGTCGCGCGGCTTGTGCGGGGCGCCGCCCGCGCCGCCGTTGCCGCCGCCGAAGCCGACGAATATGGCCGTCGAGACCAGCACCACCACTGCCGCCAGACCGGCGAGCAGGGCGTAACCCACACTTTTGTTCATGCGGGAGCGTTCTCCTGGGGCAGGCGGAGCGCGGCGCTCCGGGCGGGCAAGGGCAGCGAGTGACCAGCGGCACCGTTGCGGTCCGATCGTTTCTTCATGATCCCACGGCCCTCCGGGACACCGCCCGGCGCCCTGGCGATGGCCCCTCATGACGTGGACGCAGGGAACTCGTGGTTCGTTCCGGGAGTAGGCCACAGTGGGACATACGGCGTAGGGACAGCCGCCGTACGGACGGACGGCGTACGGAGGGCGGGGGGATCGGTGGGAACGGTGGAGCGCATGGAACGCACGAAGACGGATACGGCGACGAGGGCGGAGGCGGTGCCGGAGCCGCTGGGCCGGGCCGTACCCCTGGGCGGTTTCGGCAGCAGCGCCGCCGACGAGGAGAAGCGGCGCGGCGTACGGCGGATGAAGACGCTGGCCACCGGCCTGCTGCTGGCCGTGGCGTTGATCTATGTCCTGGCGAAATGGGCTCAGTCCTCCGGGGCGGGCGGCTGGAGCGGCTTCGTCGCCGCGGCGGCCGAGGCGGGCATGGTCGGTGCGCTGGCCGACTGGTTCGCGGTCACCGCGCTGTTCAAGCGGCCGATGGGTCTGCCGATCCCGCACACCGCCATCATTCCTACCAAAAAGGATCAACTGGGGCAGAGTCTGGGTGATTTCGTCGGTGAGAACTTCCTCTCCGGCGAGGTCGTCCGCCGCCGTCTGCGCTCCGCAGGCATCGGCAGACGGCTCGGCGGCTGGCTGGGCGAGCCGGGGAATGCCGACCGGGTCACCGCCGAGCTGTCCACCGCGCTGCGCGGTGCGCTGACCGTGCTGCGCGACTCCGACGTCCAGGCCGTCGTCGGCGAGGCGATCACCCGCCGCGCCGACGCCCAGGAGATCGCCCCCGGCATCGGCGCCATGCTGGAGAAGGTCGTCGCCGAGGGCGGCCACACCCGGGCGGTGGACCTGGTCGTCACCCGCGCCCACGACTGGCTCGTCGAACACGGCGACTCCGTCATGGCGGCGGTCTCCGGCGGCGCCCCCGGCTGGACCCCCCGGTTCGTCGACCGCAAGGTCGGCGACCGCGTCTACAAGGAGCTGCTCCGCTTCGTCACCGAGATGCGCGACATGCCCGAGCACCCGGCCCGCGGCGCCCTCGACCGCTTCCTGACGGACTTCGCCGGCGACCTCCAGGCCGACCCGGAGACCCGCGCCAAGGTGGAACGCCTCAAGTCCGAGGTGCTGGGCCGCGGCGAGGTGCAGGACCTGATCGCCTCCGCCTGGGGCTCGGTACGCGCCATGATCGTGGCCGCCGCCGAGGACGAACGCAGCCAGCTGCGGCTGCGGCTACGGGCCTCGCTGCTGTCCCTGGGCCGGCGGATGGGTTCCGACGCGCGGCTCCAGAGCAAGGTGGACGGCTGGCTGGAAGGCGCGGCCGTCTATGTGGTGACGGCCTATCAGGGGGAGATCACCTCCCTGATCACCGACACCGTCGCCGGCTGGGACGCCGAGCACACCTCGCGGAAGATCGAGGCCCATATCGGCCGTGACCTGCAGTTCATCCGTATCAACGGCACGGTGGTGGGCGCCCTGGCGGGCCTTGCCATCTACGCGGTCTCACAGACGTTCGGCGGCTGAGCCCGCTCGTATCCCCTCCGTACCTCTGGTGATCGCCGCTCCCAGGGCCTACCGTGCGCCCCGTGCGGGAGCGGATACCGGTGGTCGTACAGGGGCGGCGCACCCGCCGCTCCCTCGCCGCGCGGGCGCTGTGGACCGGCGCGGAGCTGGCCGTGACGCTCGGCGCCGTGGTGCTGCTGCTCGTCGTCCATCAGCTCTGGTGGACGAACCGTCAGGCGCGAGACGAGGCCCGCGACCAGGTGGCGCGGCTGGAGCGGCAGTGGGCGGCGCGGCCGCAGGCACACCCCAAGCCGCCCGCCGCCGTCCCTTCGCCCGCCGGTCAGCGCGGTGCCGGCGCGGCCGCGCCGCCCGAAAAGCCCGGCGCCGCCGCCCCGCCGCCCCCACCGGACCTCGCCTACGCCGTCCTCCGCATCCCCCGCATCGGCATCGCCGCCCCCGTGGCCCAGGGCGTGGGCAAGGCAGCCGTCCTCAACAAGGGGTACGCGGGGCACTATCCGCACACCGCGCAGCCCGGCGGCCCCGGCAATGTCGCGCTGGCCGGGCACCGCAACACCCACGGCGAGCCGTTCCGGCACCTGGACCGGCTGCGCCCCGGCGACACCGTGACCCTCGACACCGCCGACGCCCGCTTCACCTACACCGTCCGCCGCACCCTCCCGCAGACGACCCCCGGCGACGGCACCGTCCTCGCGGCCGTCCCCCACAGCACCGTCCACCCCGCCTACGGCTTCACCGCCCCCGGCGCCTACCTGACCCTGACGACCTGTACGCCGGAATACACCTCCACCTACCGGCTGGTGGTGTGGGCGGTGTTGCGGTCGACACAGTCACGGTGAACGCGGCCGCCCAGGGCCTAGGCTCTCCCGGTGCGAAATCAGTCCTCCGGTGGCCGGCCCCCGGGTTCGAGAAGGCGCCCCGCGCTGCTGTGGCTGCTGCTGCCCTATGTGCTGTTCCTGGTGGCGCTGCCGCTGGTGAACCGGGTGACGCCCACCGTGTTCGGGCTGCCGTTCCTGTTCTTCTGGATGCTGCTGGCGACGCTGGCCACCCCGCTGTCGGTGTGGCTGGCGCGACGCGGTGACCGCAAGCGGGGCCAGGCATGAACGCGACCGTCGCCACCGCCGTCTTCGGCGGCTTCATGGCGCTCACCGTCGTCCTCGGCCTGCTCGCCGTACGGGGCCGCGGCTCCGGCGGGGGACTGACGGAGTGGTCGGTGGGCGGCCGCAGTCTGGGCACCGTCTTCATCTGGGTGCTGATGGCCGGCGAGAGCTATACGAGCTTCAGTTATCTCGGCGCGGCCGGCTGGGGCTACAACTTCGGCGCGCCGGTGCTCTACGTCCTGGCGTACATGTCCTGCGGCTATGCGATCGGGTACGTCGTCGGCCCGATGCTGTGGGCCTACGCCCGCCGCCACGGCCTGGTCGGCATCACCGACATGGTCGCCCACCGCTACCGCCGGCCCTGGCTCGGCGCCGCCGTGGCCGTCCTCGCCACCGTCTGTCTGCTGCCGTACATCCAGCTGCAGATCACCGGCATGGGCGTGGTCGTCTCCACCATCTCCTACGGCGCCATCAGCCTCAACTGGGCCTATTTCCTCGCCTTCGCGGTCACCACCGCCTTCGTCGTCATCAGCGGCCTGCGCGGCAGCGCCTGGGTGTCCGTACTGAAGGACATCCTGGTCATCGCGACCCTCGGCTTCCTCGCCATCTATGTACCGCTGCACTACTTCGACGGCTACGGCGCCTTCCTGGACCGCATCGTCGCCGAGAAGCCGCAGTGGCTGACCTTCCCCGGCCATGCGTCGGGCGGACTGGGCGGCAGCTGGTTCCTCACCACCACCCTCGTCAACTCCCTCACCGTGGTGATCTTCCCGACGACCGTGGCCGGCTACCTCGGCGCCCGCAACGCCGACGCGCTGCGCCGTAATGCCATGTATCTCCCGTTCTACAACGTGCTGTTGTACGTACCGATGCTGCTGGGCCTGGCCGCGCTGTTCGTGGTGCCGGGGCTGGTCGGCGCGGACTCCAACCTCGCGCTGTTCAAGCTGGTGGTGGACTCCCTTCCGGCCTGGGCGGTGGGGGTGATCGGGGTGGCCGCGGCGCTCTCCTCCATCGTGCCGATGGCCGTGTTCATGCTGGTCATCGGCACGATGTGGGGGAGGAGCGTGCTGGGCGCGGTGCCGCGCCTGGCGAACCGCCAGAAACTCTCGTCCCAGGTGGTCGTGGTGGCCGCCGGAGCGCTGGCGCTCCTGCTGACCTACACCGCCCCCAACACCCTCGTCCGGCTGTCCCTGATCTCGTACGAGGGCATGGCGCAGCTCGTACCGATGCTGCTGCTGGGGCTGGTGTGGCGGCGGCTGACGGCGCACGCCGCGGTGAGCGGCCTGGTGGCGGGCTTCACGCTGGTCTGTGTGCTGGTGTTCACCGGGCACGACCCGCTGTGGGGGATGAACGCGGGGCTGGTCTCGCTCGCCGTGAATGCGGCGGTGGCGCTGCTGGTGACCTGGCTGGGACCGCGCGAGAGGGACGAGCGGCCGGATGCCGAGGTGCTGGCGCTGGACGACGAGTTCCCCCGCGCGGACAAGGGACCGGTCAGGGCGTCGTCGTAATCTTCTTGCCGTCCTTGGAGACCGCGAACCACAGGCCCATCTTGCCCTGGCCGTTGATGTCACCGGGCTGCTTGTCGCCGGTGAACCAGTACACCGGCCAGCAGTCGACGGCCAGCTGACGGGTGCCGTCGGGGCGGGTGACGGTGGAGATCAGCTTGGGCGCGATGCCGTTCAGCTTCGAGCGGTCGGCGGGCTTGGCGGGCTTCCAGGTCTCCAGGCAGGCGTCGTTGCAGCCGAACTTCATCGGCCAGGCGCTGTCCTTGTTGAAGCGGTAGAGGGTACGGCCCTCGCCGTCGACGAGGATCTCGCCGAGCTCGGGCTGGTTGAAGACCCCGACATCGCCGGACTCCTGGGCGCCGGCCTTCTTGCCGTCGGCGGCCAGCGCGTTCCACGTGCCGCCGACGCCCTGGCCCTTGGTGTCCCCGGCCTTCTTGTCCTTGATGTAGCGGTAGGCGGGCCAGCCGCCGATGGTGAGCTGCTCGGTGCCGTCGGCGCGGGTGACCGAGCCCAGCGCGCTCTTGGCGATCCCGGCGGGGGCCTCGGCGCCCTCGGCGGGGACCGGCGGCCAGGTGGTGGCGCAGGAGCCGGAGCAATTGGACTTCGGGGGCTTCGGGGTGTCCTTGTCGAAGCGGTAGAGGGTCATGCCCTTGGAGTCGGTGACCACGGGGCCGAGTTGGTCGGCGTCCCGCAGCGCGAGCGTGCCCGCGCTCGGCCACTTCTTTGCCGCCTTGCCGTCGTTGCCGCCCGCCTCCCCGCCGTAGCCGTCGTCGCCCTGGCCGGAGCCGGAGGAGCCGTAGTCGCTGGTGCCCTGGCCCGCGGGCTGGACGAGGTCGGTGGTGGGGGTGTCGGCGCTCTGGTTGCCGCTGCTGCCGCAGGCGGCGGTGAGCGCGAGGGTGGCGAGCGTGGTGGCGGCAAGTCCGGCGCGACGTCGGGTGATGGTCATGGTCTCTCCTCTGTCGGTGGTGGCTCGGCTGGGTGGCTGGATGGCTGGGCCGGCTGGGCTCGGCCCGGTTGCGGTGGTGGGTGGGACACGTGGGGTGTCGTGCGGGGATACGCGGCGCCGGGGGTGCCGCGTTCAGCGGGCGGGAAAATTTCTCTCCGGTGACACATCCCGTACGGCGGACGTCAGTTGCCGTCCTGGACGCGCAGCGCCAGCGCCGGGCAGCGCCGTACCGCCAGCTGTGCCCGGCGCCGCATCCGGGCGGGCAGCGGCATGCTGGCCCGCTGCGGGTAGCCGTCCGGGCCGAGCTTGACGATGCCGGGTACGACGTCGGCGCACAGGCCGTGGCCGCGGCACAGCGTCCAGTCGACCAGCAGCCTCTCCTGCGGCCGCAGCGGCTTGGGTGCCGGGCCGGTGGCCGGCGGCGGCTGGTGCCCGGTGACCGGCAGCGCCCCGGTCACCGGGCGGCCGCACCCGAACCCCCGCGCATGGCGCTCGAACTCCTCGGGGAAGGCGGCGAGAGCCGAGGCCACGAAGCGCGCGGTACCGTCCGGGTGGCTGCAGGCCCCGCGCTTCTCCACGGCGCGCATCCGGGCCTGCACGGCTTGCAGGGCGGCGTCCCCGCCACCCCGTACGGCGAGGTCGAGCTGGTCGGCGAGGGCGGGCAGGCCCAGGACGCACGGCCCGCACTGGCCCGCCGATTCGGCGGCCATCCAGCGCGCGACCCGTACGGTCTCGCCCGCCGGACAGGTGTCGTACGGCAGCGGCAGCACCGCCCCGGCGCCGAGGACCGCGCCGTAGGCGGCCAGCGCATCGCGGGACAGGGTCGCGGTCTGCGCGTCGGCCGGCGAGATGAACGTGCCGTGGTAGCCGCCGATCAGCACGCCCTGCCCCTGGTCCAGCCCGCACAGCGCGAGGACCCGGGCGAGCGGGACGCCGTACGGGGCCTCCACCACCCGGCTGCCGGCGACGGTCAGCAGCAGCGTGCCGGGCTCGGCGGGCAGGCCGGTGGCGCGGTAGCCGAGCGCGCCGAGCCGGGCGGCGACGGCGAGCTGGGCGTAGGTCTCGGTGTTGGACAGCAGGGTCGGCAGACCGTTCAGGCCCCGTTCGCTGGAGCGGATCTTGCGGCCGGAGGGCAGGCCGGGGCCGCCGCCCAGCCCGTTCGTCATGGCGGACCCCTCGCCGGTGACGAACCGTTCGGTCAGCAGGGTCACCCTTAACGCCGGGCGCACCGGGCCGCGTTCGCCGATGGCGCGCCGTACCGAGTCCGCCACGTCCTGCCGGGTCACCCCGACCGCGACCTCCTGCGCACCCAGTGCGTCCGCGGCCAGCAGTGCGCCGTCCAGCACCAGATGCGGTACGTGCAGCAGCAGGGCGGTGTCCTTGAGGCAACTGGGCTCGCCCTCACTGCCGTTGACGACCACCGTGGCCTTGCCGTCGGAGCGCCGCATACCGTCCAGGACGGCGGTCACCTTGCGGGCGAAGGGGAAGCCGGCGCCGCCGCGGCCGCGCAGATCGGTGTCCTCGGCCAGCGCCACCAACTCCTGTGCGGTGAGCGGGGGCAGGCCGCCGTGCCGGGCCAGATGCGCCACCCGGTCCAGCCGCGGCGCCTCGTCGAGCCCGGCCAGCAGCCGCGGCGGCCCCAGGGACGCCAGCGTCGGCACGGGATCGGGGGCGGGGACGACGGGCAGCGGGCGGGTGGGGGCGGGGGCGGTCATGGGGTTCTCCTGAGTTTCCTGCTCTGTGCGGGGGTGGCGGTCGGCCGTGCCGCCGTGAGCCGGCCGGGCGTCAGCCGCGTCGCGCGGCGCGCATCCGCAGCGCCAGGCGTACGGCCACCGCCGCCAGGCACAGCACATATCCGGCGGTCGCCCAACCGGCGGCCTGGCGACCGGCCTTGAGGCCGTGGACGAGGGCCAGCGCCCAGGCGGCGTAGGCGCTCATGTGCAGGGCGCGCCACCAGCGGGAGCCGCTGATGCCGGTGAACGCGCCGCGCACCGCGCCGGTCACCGCGACCGCGAGGAAGACATAGGCGGCGAGCGTGCCCAGGCCGATGAGGAAGGGCCGGGCGCCGTCGGTGAACGGCACCGCGGCGGACAGTGCGCCGGTGTGTCCCTCGGCGACCTTCACCCAGATGTGCAGGCCGAGGAAGCCGAGTCCGGCGACGCCGGTGCCGCGGTGCACGGCCTGCGCCAGCAGGCGGTGGCCGGAGTGCAGCACCATGCGGTCGGTGGCGGCCAGCCCCCACAGCACCGTGACGGACAGCGAGACCAGGGCGAGCACCCCGGCGCCGAAGTCCAGGAAGCGCATTGCGGTGTCCATCGCGCCGGCGTGCACGGTGACCGCGAGGAAGAGGAGCAGCGCGGCCGGAAGTGCCGGGCGCAGTACGGCGGTTGTTGCGGTGGGGGTGAGGCGGCCGCCGGCGGGGCGGTTCGTCGGCGGCCCGGGTTCTCGGGGCGGCCGGCGGGGGCGGGGCAGGGACGGCGAGGGCCGGGCACGCGGTGCACGGTGGCTGGGGCGGTTGTTCGGGTGCTGGCTCTGCAGGCGAGGGGCGGGCATCGGACCTCCTGGTGGCGGGCAGGGGTGCGCGGCTGCAAATTTGCTGAAATCTCCCGGCTGCGGCATTGGCGCTATTAGCGGTAATGGCGGTATCCGGGTCGGAATTTTGTGCGGGTGACCGCCGGTAACACTTTTTGGTGACCGCCGGTAACAGTAGACATTCTGTGACCGGGCGAGTACGCAGGGCCGTAATCCGGATGTGCAAAAGCATCTCCGAACGCCCTTGGGATTTCGTAAGCTTTATCGCGCTGTGACAAATTCCTGCACCGGCATCGCGGTCCCCCGGACCGACTCCGGATGATGCCGACTCAGGCGTACGGGGGAGTTCAACGCCTGTCCCAGCCGCAATCCCCGCCAGGATCGAGGTAGCGATGTCTGATCTCTTGAACCACATCTGGTCGCGCCCCCGAGGCGAGTGGAGCCGCGTGGTGAGAATGGAACTCCCGGACTTCACGGAGAAGGTCGTCGCGGAGTTGCAACGCGGTTTTCCCGCATTGTCGGCACTTCTCGGGAATACCCCCGTAGAAGAGGCACAATGGGCATTGGAACAGGCCCTGCTGACATGTCTCGGGTACCAAAAAGAGTCGCAGAGTAAACGTCCGGCCGTATCGTCCGTGGTCACCCCCATGCCCGTCGCAAAGGCCCGCCAGGACCTGTTCGACGTACTCGCCGGGCAGCGCGAGGTGCCGGACAAGGGCCTGTCAGGGCTGGCCCGCGCGGCCGGCTGGCCGGTCCCGGAAACCGTCCAGGCCGTCGTCCTCGCCACGCCGGCCGAGGCGCCCCAACTGGCCGCAGCCCTGGGCCATGCGCTCATCGGCACGGTCGAGGGCGACACCTGTCTGTTCGTCCCCGACCCCGCCACCCAGACCAGGCCCCGCCTCGAGGCGGCGCTCAAAGGGAGGGCGTCGGCCGTCGGGCACGTCGTACCGTCCACCGACACGGCGTCCTCGCTGCGTTGGGCCCGTTATCTGCTGACCCTGGGCCCCAGCCGGGTCGGCCCCGAGTCGCGGCCCGCGTTCGTCGACGACCATCTCTCGGCGCTGCTGCTCCTCCAGGACGAGTCCCTCGCCGACGCCCTCACCTCCCGATGGCTCGGCCCCCTGGATCAGCTCACACCCCGTCAAAGCGAGCGCCTGGAGGTCACGTTGCTCGCCTGGCTCGAGGGCGGCGGTGCACCCGAAGCGGCCAAGCTGTTGCATGTCCACCCGCAGACGGTGCGCTACCGCCTGCGCCAGATCGAGAAGCTCTTCGGCCCGGTGCTCCGTGACCCCCGCAGCCGCTTCGAACTGGAAATGGCCCTCCGCAGCCGCCGCCTGATGGCCCACGTCCGCAGCTACCGCGCCCGTGCCGGCCGCCGCGCCCGCGCCGTCGCCTCCACCATCCGACCACTCGGCATGGCGAGGGAGGCGCGGGTGAACGGCCTCTGACGGGCCGCCGGGTCATCGGTTCCGCCCGACCGCCGCACCATCAGAGCCTCGGACGGCCGTGAGGTAATCGGTTTCACGGCACACAGGGGCGGCCCCGCACCGGAGAAATCCGGTGCGGGGCCGCTGTGGTGTGGGGCGAATCGCCATGGCGTGGCGCGGGACTTCCCGGCGTACGGCACGGGGGCGCCCAGCCCCACCGCGTGGTGGGCCACGATCCGCCGGACACGACGCGACGGCGCACGCCGGCGACCAGCAGCCACCACCCTGGGCGGTCCGGGGGGCGACGCAGGCAGGAAGGCAGTGGGCGCGCCGCCGGGGTCTCCGGCCCCGCCGGGGGTCTCCGGCCCCGACGCCTACAGCTGGGGGGCCGTCCTGCTGTGGGAGTCGAAGGAGGCAGCGCAACAGCTCGCATCCCCTACGGGAGCTGTTCTCCCAAGCCGTAGGGGATGCGAGCGAACCGTAAAGGATGCGAGCGGGCCGTACAGGACACGAGTCGGGGCTCAGGCCCGCACCCGGGTCAGGGGCTCAGGGCCTCACGTGCACTCCTGCCCGCGGTTGATGCAGTCGACGGCCTTGTTCATCAGGTCCTCCGGCATCACATTGATGAAGTCGCCGTGGTCGGTCACCGGTTTGTGCAGTTGTTCGGGGAAGCTGTCCACGGCGAAGCTGTTGCCCTGCGGCACGTCGTAGGTGATCCGCTGCACCAGCTGGGGTATCGCCCTGAAGCCCTGGGGGCAGTTGCCGTTGTTGTCCGAGAAGGTCACATGGGTACGGTGGTTGGCGCTGTCGGTGCTGCGGCCGTCCCAGCAGTTCTGGAAGGCAAAGGTGCGGACGACCTGCGAACCCTGGGGGCACAGCGGGTACTTGTCCTTGAGCTGGCGGTCCTCGAAGCCGGTGCAGCTCCAGGACGCGTTGGCGTTGTCCGTGCCGTTGGTGAAGGCCTTGGCGTCACCGGTGATGATGCGCAGGAAGCGCGGCATCGCCGTCACCTGGCCGGCCTGGCTGCCGCGGTAGGTGAGGTTGACCGTGGCCGGGGTCACCACCGAGCCGACGTTGGCGTCCTGCGCGGCACCCGGCTTCTGCTCCGCGTTTCCGTCCAGCTTGCGCAGCACCGGCCAGTAGTACGTGGACAGATCGCCGTTGTCGCAGGTGGTGCCGGAGGCCGCGAGTGAGTCGTCGGTGGAGAAGCCGTCGGTGGACTCGTTGCCGACGTAGTCGTGGGTGTGGTGGGCGCCGTTGCTGACGCCCGGGGTGACGATGACGTTGTCGGGGTTGAAGTGGCCCTCCTCGTTGCGGCCGCACTCGGTGGTGAAGGTACCGGTCGTGGCGTTGCCGCCCCTGGGCGCGGCGAACGGCGGTGCGTCGGCGTTCGGCTGGACGCTGGTGATGTCGACGAAGTCGTCGGGCACGGGACCGCCGGGCTGGCCCTGCTGCCCGGCGTCCTGCTGCTGTCCGCCGTCCTGGCCCTGCTGCTGGCTCTGGTCCTGTTCCTGGTCCCCCTGGCCCTGCTGCTGGTCCTGCTGCGGGGTCTGCCCCTGATACCAGCCCTGCGCCGTGGACTTCGTGGAGTCGAAGCCGTCGGCGCCCGCGCCCTCGTCGACGGGCTTGGTGGTGCAGCCGCTCATCTTGGTCAGATAGCCGGGCCGTTTGGCGTCCTTGTCGATGGCGGTGACCATCGTGCCGATGGTGCGCGCCCGCTGCCGCTTGAGCGTGGTCAAAACGGTGCTGTCGCCATCCTTCATCATCTGGTGGTAGGCGTCGTGTACCTGACGGTCCAGCGCGGCCAGCCCCTTGGAGACCTGGAGGCGGGCGCTGCGCGGGACCTGCCGTAGCCCGTCACCCACGTCGGGGCAGGAGACGGTGGTCGCGGCGGCGGTGTGCTGATGGCCGGCGGCCGCCTCGGTGTCGGAGTTCCCGGCCAGCGCGGTGGTGGCGACCACCGTCAGGCCGCCGCCGCCCAGCAGGAGAGCGGCCGCGGCGACGACCATTCTGTTCGTCAAACGTGAGCGTTTGTGCGCCTGTTGGCGTTGTCCTTGCCTCATGGAATCACTTCGCTTCGTCCGGTGTTCAGCTGTTGTGGAGGGTGGTGAAGTCGACCTGTCCGGTCTTCTCGAGGACCGTGATGTGGTCCAGCACGACGGCATTGGTACGGGTCGCCAGCGCGCGCACCATCGAGTTGCGGGTCTGGTCCCGGACCAGCGCGATCAGGCCGAAGACCTTGCCGTGTGCCCGGCGCAACAGCTCCGCGAAGACCCGGGGGAAGTCGTCGCCCTGGGCGGCGTTCATCTGGGCGAGCCAGCTCTGCTGCTGGGGGCTGGGCTGGTTGGCCAGCGAGATGCGCAGCGCCCGTCCGGCCTCCACCGCCCGCCGGTCCAGCTCGGTGTGCCCGGCGACGAGATGGTTGCCCGCCGTGCGCATTGCGGCGGTCGTGCCGCGTTCCTGTGCCTGGCGGCCGGCCGGCAGCTCCCACAGTCCGGCCAGCCTGACCTTGCGTACGAAGTCCCGGTCCAGCGGGGTCAGCGGCCCGTAGCGGGTGTTCACCGTGCCGCCGCCGTCATCGTCGTACGCGACCGTGTTCGTCGCCGCCGCCGCGCTCTCGCCGAAGAGCTGCACCGGCAGCAGCAGCGCCGCCAGGGTGGCGACGAGGGCGCAGACCACCAGGCCGGTGGCGATGGTCCGTCCGGATACCGCGGAGCCTGCGGACCTCGCGGCGATTCTGGATACCGCGGAGTTGCGGACGATCGACCGCACGTGGCCTCCCGGTTCGTTCCGTGGTGGGCCCCCGGGTGGGGCCCACCGGACTGCCACCGGACGCTAAGTGCCGCGCCGGGCCCGTGGTCCGGGGTCCTCACCCCTGGACAAATAACGGCCGGGCCCGGCGCGGCGCTGCTACCGTTCCGCGGGCGGGACCCGGGCGGGCTCTGCGCGGGCACACGGCTGCGCGCGCTGCGCGTGTTCTGCCGCCCGCAGGGTCCCGGACGGCCGCGTGCGCTGCGCGGAATTCACCGCCCGTACGGCCCCACGGCCTCCGCCCTCCGCCGTTCCGCGCGGGATTCGCGCAGGTCGCGCTCCCCCTGCGCGTACATGGCGTCGATCTCCGCCGCATACGCCCGTACGATCGCCGCCCGGCGCAGCTTCAGCGACGGTGTCATCAGCCCGGCCTCCTGGCTGAACTCGCCCGGCAGGATGCGGAAGGCGCGGATCGACTCGCCGCGCGAGACCGCGCTGTTGGCCCGTGCCACCGCCCGCCGGACCTCGGCCTGCAGCTGCTCCTCCGGCGACGGGTCCGGGCGGTCCGGATCCGGCCCGGCGGCTTCCTGGCACGCTGCCTCGTCGTGCCCGGTGCGCAGCCGCTGCCAGTGCGCCAGCGCCTCCGGGTCCAGGGTGATCAGGGCCGTCACATACGGCCGGTTGTCGCCGACGACCACGCACTGCGAGACCAGGGGGTGGGCGCGCAGCCGCTCCTCCAGCCCCTGCGGGGCCACGCTGTTGCCGCCGCTGGTGATGATGATGTCCTTCTTGCGGCCGGTGATGACCAGATAGCCGTCGTCGTCCAGATGACCGAGGTCTCCGGTCGGCAGCCAGCCGTCGTACAGCCCGCCGCCCGGCGTGCCCGCCTCGTCCAGATAGCCGGCGAACACCACCGGGCCGCGCACCCACACCTCGCCGTCCAGCGCCAGATGCACCGCGTTCCCCGGCAGCGGCAGCCCCACCGTCCCGTACCGCACCCGCCCCGGCGGCTGCGAGGTGACCGCCCCGGTGGTCTCCGTCAGGCCGTATCCGTCGTAGACGGTGATCCCGGCGCCCGCGTAGAGCAGGCCCAGCTCGCGCCGCAGCGGCGAGCCGCCGGAGACCGCGGTGCGCACCCGCCCGCCCAGCAGCTCCCTGAGACGGGAGTACACCAGCCGTTCGTGGAGCGCGTGCCGGGCCCGCAGGAACGGGTCGGGACCGCGCCCGGTGCCCTGTGTCTCTGCCGCGAGCGCCTCCGCATAGCGCACCGCCACCGTCATCGCGGCGTCGAACATCCGCCGCCGCCCGGCCTGTTCGGCGGCCCGGCGGGCGCGGTCGCAGATCTTCTCGAAGATGTACGGCACCGCGAAGAGGAACGTGGGGCGGAAGGAGGCCAGCGCCGCCAGCAGCGCGTCCGTCGACAGATCCGGCTGGTGGCCGAGCAGTACGCCGCCGCGCAGGCAGGCCACCTGCACCATCAGCCCGTAGACGTGCGCCAGAGGGAGGAAGGCCAGCAGGGACGGGCGCTCCCCGGGGGCGGCGAGGAGGCCGCCCCAGCCGGCGTAGAGGGTGTCGCACTCGGCGGCGAGGTTGGCGTGGGTGATGACGCAGCCGCGGGGGATGCCGGTGGTCCCCGAGGTGTGCACGATGGCGGCGATGGAGCCGGGGGTGACCGCGCGGCGCAGCCGGTGGACGTCCGCGTCGGTCAGCCGGGTGCCCTCCTCGTTCAGCCGCCGGACACAGTCCAGGTCCAGCTGCCACAGCCGCCGCAGCCGTGACGTCTCGTCGCAGGCGGCGGCCACGGTCATGGCCTGTGCCTCGTTCTCGACGACGATCGCCGCGACCCGCGCCCCGGAGAGGATGCAGCGCAGCTGCTCGGCGGAGGCGGTCGGATAGACCGGTACGAGGTGCGCGCCGATCGCCCAGAGGGCATAGCTGAACAGCGTCCACTCGTAGCGGGTACGGGACATCAGCGCGACCCGTGTGCCCGGCCGGATCCCGTCCGTCAGCAGCCCTCTGGCCAGGGCCATGACCTCGTCGCGGAACTGTGCCGCACTCACTTCCCGCCAGGTCCCGGGGGCTCTGGCGTCGCGGCGGGCGAGCTGGGCGAAGTCCGGCTGGTAGGCGGCGGTGTCGAAGACGGAGTCGGCCAGTCCGCCGGTCCGCAGTGGCGCCGCCAGGGCCGGAACGCTGATGTCGCGCACAGCACCTCCTAGGTGTTCCCCCTGAATTCCCCCTGATCTGCCGCCCGTCCCCGACGGCAGGGAGGGCAAGTTACCCACCCGTCACCGTGTTGCCCAGGTCTGCGGCTACTCTTGAGCGGAAGCCGACAAGGACGATGCACGGGGAGGGGAGCGCATGTACCGCATCGCGCAAGCCTGGCGCCTCTACACCTGTGCCCTCTTCTTCCTGCTCGCCGGACTCCTGCTTGCCCAGACGGGTCTGACGTCCGCTCTGACGGCCGCCGCCACCATGGCCGCGGTCCTGTTCCTGTGCAGCGTCTTCCTCCTCGCCGACTGTGCCCGCCCCGTACCACCGGGCCGGATCCGCACCGCCATCCGCGACCGCGAGCGCCGTACGGCATTCCTGCCACAGCGCGATCCCGACGCGGCCGGCCGGCCGCGCCCCCGAGCACCGGGCCGTCCCCTCCCGACGGCCGCGTAGACGCCTCGGGCACCTCTTCCTGCTCACCGCGTCCACGCCGCTCGTCACGCCGACATCCGCATGTCTTCCGGCACGACGAGACCCGTGGAGGGCTCACCCATGTCCGTTTTCGGCATTCTCGGCGAGGGGCTGGCGCGTGGCGCCGACGCCATCACGCCGCTCTTCGGCACCGCGGCGACGGCCGCCGCCATCGTCCTGTTCACCCTCGCCGTACGCGCCGCACTGCACCCGCTCGCCCGCGCCGCGGCCCGCGGCGAGAAGGCCCGCGCCGCGCTGGCCCCGCAGATCGCCGCACTCCAGCGCAAGCACAAGGGCAGCCCGGAGCGGATGCAGAAGGCGACGGCCGACCTCTACGCCAAGGCCGGCGCCTCGCCGCTGGCCGGCTGTCTGCCGTCACTGCTCCAACTGCCGGTCTTCTTTCTGATGTACCACCTGTTCTCCACGGGGGGCAGCGCCTTGCTCGACCACACGCTGCTGGGTGCGCCGCTCGGCGGCCACTGGAGCGAGGCGCTCGCCGACGGCGGGGTCCTCGGGCCGCACGGCCTGGTCTATCTCGCCCTGTTCGCCCTGATCGCCGCGGTCGCCACCTGGAACTTCCGCCGGGCACGGGCCGCCGCTGCCGCCGCCCCGAAGCCGGTTGCGGGCGCCGGGCCCGCGATGCCGGGCCTGGGCGGGTTGGCGAAGGTGATGCCGCTGCTGTCGTTCGGCATGCTGATCACCGTGGCCGTGGTGCCGCTGGCCGCCGGGCTCTACACGGTGACGACGACGATCTGGACGGCGTGCGAGCGGGCGCTGCTGCACCGGGACCGGAAGCGGGAAGGCAAGCGGGACCGGACGCGGGAAGGCAAGCGGGACCGGACGCGGGAAGGCAAGCGGGACCGGACGCGGGACGGCGGCACGGAAACGGAGCAGGCGAAGGGGCGGAAGAAGGGGCAGGAGACCAAGCCGGAGCCGGTCGCCGAAGCCGCCCCGCCCAAGGAGGAGCCGGCGCCCCGGAAGCGGAGCGGCCCCAAGACCCGTGCCGCCCGGCAGCGGGCGGCACGCGCCAGGGCCCATGCCGGGCGGGCGGTCAACGGCACGTCCCCCGGGGACACCCTGCCGCAGCAGACCGTTACTACCCCTCAGTAACGGTCCACTCCCTGAACGGGGTCTTGCGGACTGGACGCCATTCTTGGACGATCAGCCAAATCGCTCGATGGCCGTCCCCCATCGGCCGGCCCCGGAAGACCCCTTCCAGGGCCGACCCTTCGACCACGGGAGTTGTACCGATGAAGCTGCTGCGAGTCGGAACGGTGGGGGCGGAACGCCCGGCGCTGCTCGACCAGGCCGGGGTTCTGCGGGACCTGTCGGACCTGGTCCCGGACATCAACGGGGCACTGCTCGCGGACGAGGCGGCGCTGGCGCGGATCCGCGCCGCCGCCTTGTCCGGTGAGCTGCCCGCACTCGACCCGGGGCTGCGCACCGGCGCCCCGGTGGCCGGGATCGGCAAGGTCGTGTGCATCGGGCTGAACTACCACGACCACGCCAAGGAGGCGGGGGCCGCGACCCCCGAGGAGCCGATCATCTTCATGAAGGCTCCGGACACGGTCGTCGGCCCCGATGACACGGTGCTCGTACCGCGGGGCAGCGTGAAGACCGACTGGGAGGTGGAGCTGGCGGTCGTCATCGGCCGTACCGCCCGCTACCTGGAGAGCGACGAGCAGGCGCTGGCGGCGGTCGCCGGCTATGCGGTGGCACATGACGTCTCCGAGCGCGCGTTCCAGATAGAGCGCGGCGGCCAGTGGGACAAGGGCAAGAACTGCGAGACGTTCAACCCGCTGGGCCCCTGGCTGGTGACCGCCGACGAGGTGCCCGACCCGCAGGCCCTGGGCATCCGCCTGTGGGTCAACGGCGAGCTGAAGCAGGACGGCACCACCGCCGAGCAGATCTTCCCGGTGGCCGAAGTCGTCCGTTACGTCAGCCAGTTCATGACCCTCTACCCGGGCGATGTCATCAACACCGGCACCCCGGCCGGCGTCGCAATGGGCCGACCGGAGCCCAAGCCGTATCTGCGGGCCGGCGATGTCGTGGAACTGGAGATCGACGGGCTGGGCCGCCAGCGCCAAGTCCTCGCGGACGGCTGACGTCCCACGTTGTTGGCTTTCCCGCCGTGCCACGGTCCTGGCGTCCGAGTCCGGCCGCTGGACACTCGTCAAGC
>NZ_JBEZJZ010000027.1:0-87998 GCF_040651455.1 Streptomyces sp. NPDC048483 | reverse complement strand
GTTTGATGTGACTGGTGTTCAGCGGTGTGCTGTTCCGATCTCTCGCCGGGTGGGTCCGCAGTCCCGCCCGGCCTTCGGCCGGACGACGGGACTGCGGACCCACCCGTGCTGCCGCCGTTACTTGCGGGCGCCGTCCCCGGCGTCGCTGTCGGCCGCCGCGTCCGCGGACTGCTGCCGCGGGATGCCGGGGCTCTCGGCGCCCCCGTCCTCGGTGCCGGCAGCGTCCTGCGGGGCCTCGGCCGCCGGCTCCTTCACCGCCTCCGCGGTGCCGGCCTCCGCCGCCTCGGGCAGCTCCCCCTCGGCCGCCGGCTCCACGGACTCCGCCGACGCTGCCGCCGCCTCGGATCCGTCCGATTCCTTACTCCGCCGAAAGCGCGAAAACAGGCCCATAACCGCTCCTACCGTACTGATGCCGTACTCATGTGGGCGAAATCCCTCATCTCCCGGAGCGTCCTCTTGCGTCGCCCGCGGGCACCGGTTGTGCACCGGCTCTCGGGACCTCGAACAGGCAACGACGCCAGGGGTGGCCCGTCACGTCGCTCGTTCGGGACCGGAGCGTGATGTTTGCGAGACTGACGGGGTGAACATCGCCGTTCCCGCTCCGCGGGTCATCGCCGTCGTCGGTCCCACTGCGGCCGGAAAGTCCGATCTGGGCGTCGCGCTCGCGCAAGCCATGGGCGGCGAGGTCATCAACGCCGACTCCATGCAGCTCTACCGCGGCATGGACATCGGCACCGCCAAACTCACCCCCGAGGAACAGCAGGGCGTCCCGCACCGCCTCCTGGACATCTGGGACGTGACCCGCGCCGCCAGCGTCGCCGAGTACCAGCAGCTGGCCCGCGCCGAGATCGACCGGCTGCTCGCCGAGGGCCGCACCCCGGTCCTGGTGGGCGGCTCCGGCCTGTACGTACGCGGCGCCATCGACGCCCTCGACTTCCCCGGCACCGATCCCGCGGTACGCGCCCGCCTGGAGGCCGAGCTGGCCGAACAGGGCAGCGGCGCCCTGCACGCCCGGCTCGTCGCCGCCGACCCGGAGGCCGGCCGCGCCATCCTGGCCGGAAACGGCCGCCGCATTGTGCGCGCCCTGGAGGTCATCGAGATCACCGGCCGCCCCTTCACCGCCAACCTCCCCGGCCACGAAGCCGTCTACGACACCCTGCAGATCGGCGTCGACGTCGCGCGCCCCGAGCTCGACGAGCGGATCGCGCAACGGGTCGACCGGATGTGGGACGCCGGCCTGGTGGACGAGGTGCGCCGCCTGGAGGGCGAGGGGCTGCGCGAGGGCCGTACGGCCTCCCGGGCGCTCGGCTACCAGCAGGTGCTCGCCCAGCTGGCGGGGGAGTGCACCGAACAGGAGGCGCGCGACGAGACGGTGCGCGCCACCAAGCGCTTCGCGCGCCGTCAGGATTCCTGGTTCCGCCGGGACCCGCGGGTCAACTGGCTCAGCGGCGCCGCCGATCACCGCGCGGACCTGCCGCGGCTCGCGCTGGCGTTGCTCGAACGACCGGTCACAGCCTGATCACGTCATGGCATCGGGACGCTCCGGCCGTCATCCGGGCCGCTGAGGGCGTGTCATCATCGACCTTCGATCGAGGCGTGCAGTCTGCAGTGGGGAGGGCGCGTGGCAATGGAGGCCGGCCCTCGCAACAGAGCCCAGGAATCGGACCACGGCGACGCCGACAGCACGCCGCTGGCCCAGGACGGCCCGGACGCCCACGACGGCATGCCCGCCACCGATGACGGCCCGGACGCGGCTGCCGACGCTCCCCCGGAGGGCGGCGAGTCCTTCCGGGAGCTGCGCCCGCCGCGCCGGCTGCGCCTGTGGCAGCTCGCGCCGATCGTGGTGCTTGCCTCCGTCGGCTCGCTGATGTTCGGCTTCCCGCTCGCCTTCGAGTTCGGCGGCGACGGCGGCGCGGTGATAGCCATGCTCGGCCTGCTGCTGTGCTGCTGCGCCGCCGGCTGGGGCATGATGGCCGCCCGCCGCGCCGGCCACACCTGGCCGGGACTGCCCTCCCGCGGCTCCGGCCGCCGCGCCGACTGGCGCATCGTCGTCCTCTACGCCGCGGTGGTGGTCGTGCTCGCGGCCCTCGCCATCTGGCGCGTCGCCCGGCTGCGCTGACCCCGTCCGCACCCCGCCTCGCGCCGCAGGCCCCGACCGCCCGTACGATTCAAGGGTGACCACGCAGCGCATCGCCTACCTCAAGGGCCACGGCACCGAGAACGACTTCGTGATCGTTCCCGATCCCGAGGGCCGTATCGACCTGTCCGCGGCCGCGGTCGCCCGGATCTGCGACCGGCGCGCCGGTCTCGGCGGCGATGGCGTCCTGCGGGTCGTACGCTCCGCCGCGCACCCCGAGGCACGCGCCCTGGCGGACGAGGCCGAGTGGTTCATGGACTACCGCAACGGCGACGGCTCCATCGCCGAGATGTGCGGCAACGGCGTCCGCGTCTTCGCGCGCTATCTGCTGCACGCCGGCCTGGTGGAGGCGGGCGATCTCGCCATCGCCACCCGCGCCGGCGTCCGCCGCGTCCACCTCGCCAAGGCCGGCGACGTCACGGTCTCCATGGGCCGCGCCGAGCTCCCCGAGGAGAGCGTCACGGTCACCCTGGACGGCCGCAGCTGGCCCGCCCGGAACGTGAACATGGGCAACCCGCACGCGGTCGCCTTCGTCGAGGACCTGGCGCACGCCGGGGACCTGCTGGCCG
The DNA here is from genome assembly GCF_040651455.1 of Streptomyces sp. NPDC048483. Classification (NCBI taxonomy): domain Bacteria; kingdom Bacillati; phylum Actinomycetota; class Actinomycetes; order Kitasatosporales; family Streptomycetaceae; genus Streptomyces; species Streptomyces sp. NPDC048483. The sequence continues at coordinate 85,292 of NZ_JBEZJZ010000027.1, read as the reverse complement.
TACCGCCGTTCAGCCCAGCGGCAGTTTATCCGGACGGCGTGAACATCGAGTTCGTCGTCGACCGCGGCCCGCGCCATGTGGCGATGCGGGTGCACGAGCGCGGCTCGGGCGAGACCCGCTCCTGCGGCACCGGCGCCTGCGCGGTCGCCGTCGCCACCGCCCGCCGGGACGGCGCCGACCCCACCGTGAGCGGCCTGCCCGTCACGTACACCGTCGACGTCCTCGGCGGCAGCCTCTCCATCACCGAGCTGCCGGACGGCACCGTCGAGATGACCGGACGGGCCGTGATCGTCGCCGAGGGCACCTTCGACCCCGCCTGGCTGACCACGGCGCTCGCCTGACGGGCACGCTTTCGTCCGGTAATTCGCTCGAATGGGTGGTCAGTTTCACGCTGGGCGAGAGACGGACTGCGGTGCGTGATGGGCTCGGTAGCATCAAGCACCGGCCCGGGCGTTCCGCGTGATTCCGAGGGAGGGCGCCCAACCGCCGGTCGACGCCGCCGGAGGTGCCCATGAGCGCAGAGGCCACTGACCCTGGTAACCCTGAACCAGTGGGCCGCAGGCGCGGCCGCGCCCGGCTGGATGTCCAGGGGCTGCGCCGGATCGGGCGCGCCGCGCTGCTGGGCGCGGCCCCGCGTGACGGCCGCCCCGACGCCCTGGAACACGTCGCCAAGGTGCACCGCCACCACCACCCCGATGCCGATCTGGACATCCTGAGCAAGGCGTATGTGCTGGCGGAGTCCTCGCACCGCGGCCAGATGCGCAAGAGCGGTGAGCCGTACATCACCCACCCGCTCGCGGTCACCCTCATCCTCGCCGAACTGGGCGCCGAGACCACGACCTTGACCGCCTCCCTTCTCCACGACACCGTCGAGGACACGGAGGTGACGCTCGATCAGGTACGGGAACAGTTCGGCGCCGAGGTCTGCTACCTGGTCGACGGGGTGACCAAGCTGGAGAAGGTCGACTACGGCGCGGCCGCCGAGCCGGAGACCTTCCGCAAGATGCTGGTCGCCACCGGGAACGACGTCCGGGTGATGTCCATCAAACTCGCCGACCGGCTGCACAACATGCGCACCCTCGGCGTGATGCGCCCCGAGAAGCAGGCCCGGATCGCCATGGTGACCCGCGACGTCCTGATCCCGCTCGCCGAACGCCTCGGCGTCCAGGCCCTGAAGAGCGAGCTGGAGGACCTGGTCTTCGCGATCCTGCACCCGGAGGAGTACGCCGCCACCCGCCGCCTGGTGAGCGAGCACGCCGGCCGCCCCGACCCGCTCGCCGCCATCGCCGCGCGGGTCCGCACGACCCTCGACGAGGCCAAGATCCAGGCCGAAGTCCTCGTGCGGCCACGGCACTTCGTCTCCGTGCACCGCGTCCGCATGGCCCGCGGCGGGCTGACAGGTGCGGACCTGGGGCGGCTGCTGGTCCTGGTCACCGAGGACGCCGACTGCTACGCCGTCCTCGGCGAGCTGCACACCTGCTTCACCCCGGTCGTCTCCGAGTTCAAGGACTTCATCGCCGCGCCGAAATTCAACCTCTACCAGTCGCTGCACACCGCCGTCACCGGTGAGTCCGGCGAGATCGCCGAGACCCTGATCCGCACCCACCAGATGCACCGGGTCGCCGAGGCAGGGGTGATCGCACTGGGCAACCCCTACGCCCCCACGGACGGCCCGGACACCCCCGACGGCGAGCGGGCCGACCCGACCCGCCCCGGATGGCTCTCGCGCCTCCTGGAGTGGCAGCGCACCACCCCCGACCCGGACACCTTCTGGAGCTCGCTGCGCGACGACCTGGCGCAGGACCTGGAGATCACGGTCTTCTGCGCGGGCGGCCCGGCCGGCGGCCCCGCGGACGTCTCGCTCGGCCTGCCCGCCGGGGCGAGCTGTGTGGACGCCGCCTACGCCCGGCACGGCGAGGCGGCGCACTGCTGTATCGGCGCTCGGGTCAACGGCCGCCTGGCGACGCTCGCCACCGTGCTGCACGACGGCGACAGTCTGCACCTCCTGATGGCCCCCGACTCCGCCACCGGACCCGCCCCCGAGTGGCTCGACCACGCCCGTACCCCCGCCGCCCGGCTCGCCATCTCCCGGTGGCTGTCGCGGCCCGCCGGGGACGACACGGGGGAGCCGGCCCCCGCGCCACCCCAGGCGGCCCCCGCCGCCACGGACCACGGCCCCGGCGATCCGGCCGAGATCACCCCCGCCGCCGTCCTGGCCGTCGCGGACCTGCCGGGCGCGTCCGTACGGCTGGCGGGCTGCTGCACCCCGGTGCCGCCGGACAACGTCACCGGGTTCGCCGTACGGGGCGGCACGGTCACCGTGCACCGCGCCCTGTGCCCCGTGGTGGCGCGGATGGCGGCGACCGGCCGGCAGCCGGTCGGGGTGCGCTGGCGGCGCGCGGGCAAGGCCGGCCACGGCTGCCGGGTCACGCTCCTGGCCGAGGCCTTCAGCCGGCCGCACCTCCTGGCCGACCTCACCGAGGCGATCGCCGCGCAGGGCGTCGCCGTGGTGTCCGCCGCCGTGGAACCCCCGCACGAACAGCGGGTACGGCACACCTACACGCTGCATCTGCCCAACGCTGCCGGGCTGCCGTCCCTGATGCGCGCGATGCGCGAGGTCCCCGGCGTCTTCGACGTGCTGCGCGCGGGCCGGACGAGGCGGACCGCCGCCCTGCGCCCCTGACGGCACCGCCGCATCCGGAAGTAAGCCGGACGCCCGTACTGCCGCCCTTTCGGGTGCCGTACTGCCGTGCCACCCACGGGCCGGGCGGCGGCGCTGATAGCCGTAGCCCATGTCGCTTCCCTCGCGTCGACCGTCCCCCGGTCCCGACCGTCCCGCCGCCGCGTCCCGCCTCCTGCGCGGGCGGGCCCCGTCCCGGGCCGGCCGCCGGGCCGCCGCCCTCTCGCTGGCCGCCGTCGCCCTGCTCGGCGCCGCCCCGGCCCCGGTCGCCCCCGGTGCGCTCGGCATCGGCGACCGCCTGTTCCCCACCCTGGGCAACCCCGGCTACGACGTCACGTCCTACCACGTCGACCTGGACTACTCCGGTCACAACGACCGCCCGCTGGAGGCCGTCACCGAGATCACCGCCCGCGCCACCACGGGACTCGACCACCTCAACCTCGACTTCGCCCGCGGCAGCATCCGCTCCGTGGAGGTCAACGGCCTGGCCGCCGATCACCGGCAGCACGGCGAGGACCTGGTGGTGACCCCGTCCGTCGCCGTCGGCCCGGGGGAGCGGCTGCGGATCGTGGTACGGCACACCAGCGACCCGCGGGGCAGGAGCGACGGCGGCTGGATCCGGACCGGCGACGGGCTGGTGATGGCCAACCAGGCCGATGCCGCACACCGCGTCTTCCCCTGTAACGACCACCCCTCCGACAAGGCGTTCTTCACCTTCCGGATCAGCGCGCCCCGGAGTGTGACGGCCGTCGCCAACGGCGAGCCCCAGGGGGCCGGTGAGCGCGGGCAGCGCCGTATCTGGACGTACCGGACCGCACACCCGATGGCCACCGAGCTGGCGCAGGTCTCGCTGGGCCGGAACACCGTGCTGCACACCCGGGGACCGCACGGCCTGCCCGTACGGAGCGTCGTACCGACCGCCGACCGCGCGGCGCTCGACCGCTGGGCGGACAAGACGCCCGCCCAGCTCGCCTGGATGGAGAGCAAGGTCGGCCCGTTCCCCTTCGAGAACTACGGGGTGCTGATCGCGGACGCCCGCACCGGCTTCGAGCTGGAGACCCAGACCCTCTCGCTCTTCGAGAAGGGCCTGTTCAACGGCCGGCTGCCCGAGTGGTACGTCGAATCCGTCATGGTGCACGAGCTGTCCCACCAGTGGTTCGGCGACAGCGTCAGCCCGCATCGCTGGTCCGACGTCTGGCTGAACGAGGCCCACGCCACCTGGTACGAGGCGCTCTACGCCGAGGAGAAGGGCGGCCGCCGGATCACCCTCGACACCCGGATGCAGCGTGCCTACCAGCAGTCGGACGGCTGGCGGTCCGGCGGTGGCCCGCCCGCGTCGCCCAAGCCCGCCCGGCCCGGCCAGAAGATCAGCATCTTCCGGCCGTCCATCTACGACGGCGGCGCCCTGGTCCTGTACGCCCTGCGGCACAAGATCGGCCCCGCCGCCTTCGACCGCCTCGAACGGACCTGGGTGACCCGCCACCACGACGGCGTGGCCGGCACCGCCGACTTCATCGCCCTGGCCTCCGAGATCGCCGGGCAGGACCTGACCGGCTTCTTCCGGGGCTGGCTGTACAGCGCGAAGACTCCGGCGATGCCGGGCCACCCGGAGTGGCAGTCCAAGCGGCCGCAATGACCCCAGGAGCCCGCCGCGGTGGGCCGTCCGAGGCACAGGGCGCCCCGTCGCGGGAAAACGCCGGAAAACCCGCGTGACGGGCCGTAACGGGCCGTGCGACCATCTTCAGGTCGACGCCGAGGGGCACCCGGGAATCTCGGGGGCCGCTCGGACGTTGACACTTTCGAAAGCCGCAGTACCGCAGCATCATGGCAAGCCACAGCACCACAGACAGTCCCGGTGGACCGCCCGGTCCCGACAAGGACTTCCAACGACACAAAGGATCAAATGACCTCCTCTTCTTCCCTTCCGCAGGACCGGCAGCGCCTCCCCGAGAGCCTTCGGGCCGACGCCCTGATGGAAGAGGACGTCGCCTGGAGCCACGAGATCGACGGGGAGCGTGACGGCGACCAGTACGACCGCTCGGCGCGGGCGGCGCTGCGCCGTGTGGCGGGCCTGTCCACCGAGCTCGAAGACGTCACCGAGGTCGAGTACCGCCAGCTCCGCCTGGAGCGGGTGGTGCTCGTGGGCGTATGGACCACCGGCACGTCCCAGGAGGCGGAGAACTCGCTCGCCGAGCTCGCTGCCCTGGCCGAGACCGCCGGCGCCCTGGTGCTCGACGGCCTCATCCAGCGCCGCGACAAGCCCGACGCGGCCACCTACATCGGCTCCGGCAAGGCCCTGGAGCTGCGCGACATCGTGCTCGAGTCCGGGGCCGACACTGTGGTGTGTGACGGTGAGCTCTCCCCGGGCCAGCTGATCCACCTGGAGGACGTCGTCAAGGTCAAGGTGGTCGACCGGACCGCCCTGATCCTCGACATCTTCGCCCAGCACGCCAAGTCCCGGGAGGGCAAGGCGCAGGTCTCGCTGGCACAGATGCAGTACATGCTGCCCAGGCTCCGCGGCTGGGGCCAGTCGCTGTCCCGGCAGATGGGTGGCGGTGGCTCCGGTTCGGCGGGCGGCGGTATGGCCACCCGTGGTCCCGGTGAGACCAAGATCGAGACGGACCGGCGGCGGATCCGCGAGAAGATGGCGAAGATGCGCCGGGAGCTCGCGGAGATGAAGACCGGCCGGGACGTCCAGCGCCAGGAACGCCGGCGCCACAAGGTCCCCTCGGTCGCCATCGCCGGCTACACCAACGCCGGCAAGTCCTCCCTGCTCAACCGCCTCACCGGCGCCGGTGTCCTGGTGGAGAACTCCCTGTTCGCCACCCTGGACCCCACCGTCCGCCGGGCCGAGACCCCCAGCGGCCGGCTCTACACCCTCGCCGACACCGTCGGCTTCGTCCGCCACCTGCCGCACCACCTGGTCGAGGCGTTCCGCTCCACGATGGAGGAGGTCGGCGACTCCGACCTGATCCTGCACGTGGTCGACGGCTCGCATCCGGTGCCGGAGGAGCAGCTGGCCGCCGTACGCGAGGTGATCCGCGACGTGGGCGCGACGGACGTGCCCGAGATCGTGGTCGTCAACAAGGCGGACGCCGCGGATCCGCTGGTGCTGCAGCGCCTGCTGCGCAACGAGAAGCATGCGCTCGCCGTCTCGGCCCGTACCGGCCAGGGCATCGCGGAGCTGCTGGAACTGCTCGACGAGGAACTGCCGCGTCCGCAGGTCGAGATCGTGGCGCTGGTGCCCTACACCCAGGGCGCCCTGGTCTCGCGGGCGCACGCCGAGGGCGAGGTCATCTCCGAGGAGCACACCGCGGACGGCACGGTCCTCAAGGCGCGGGTGCACGAGGAACTGGCCGCCGAGTTCCGGCCGTTCGTGCAGGCCGCGTAGCACGGAATCACCTACGCCGAAGGCCCGCCCGGGGAGATCCCGGGCGGGCCTTCGTCATGCTGTGCGCGGTGCCTCGGCCGGGTGCCCGCCGGAGCGCGGCGGGCACCCGGCCCTCAGCTGCCTACTTGTTCGCCCACTTCTGGCTCATCGAGGTGAAGATCGACTTGGCCTCGGGACCCAGGTGCGGGCCGGCCGCCCACTTGGCCGGGCGCGGCCCCATCGACATGTTGGAGATCACCTGCAGCTTGCCGTCGGGACCCTTGGCGAACCAGGGGCCACCGGAGGAGCCAGCGGTCATGGTGCAGCCGATGCGGTACATGGTCGGCTTCTTGGCGTCCATCGACAGGCGGGTCGGCTTGTCGGTGCACTGCTGCTGCGACGCACCGTCGAACGGCGCCTCGGCCGGGTAGCCCTGCGCGGTCAGGCTCGGGATCTTGCCCATCGCCGGAGCGTTGAAGTTGACCTCGTACGCACCGCCGGCGATCTCCTCCAGCGACTTGCCGCCGGTGTTCGCCTCGGGCTTGACGTGCATCAGCGCGAAGTCGTACGGAGCCATCGGCACGCCCGGAACGGCGCCGCCGGCCTGGATCCACTCCTTGGAGGTGGCCAGGTCGTCGGCCCACCACTTGCCCTTGGGGACGCGCTCCTCGAAGGGCTTGTTCTTGATCTCGGAGGCGGTGCCGCCCGTCTTGTTGAAGCTGGGCACGAAGATCAGGTTGCGGTACCAGCCGCCGTTCTTGCCGGCGTGCACACAGTGCGCCGCGGTCCACACCAGGTTGGACTTACCGGGGTGCGCCGGGTCCTTGACGACCGTGGCGGAGCAGCGGGCGTCGCCCTCCGGGGTGCTGAACGCGAGCAGGCCGATGCCGGGCGCCTTCTCGTCGTACGGGGTCGCGACCGCCTTGGCCGGGACGGCGGAGGGCTCGGGATCGGTCTTGCCCTGGTCCTCGGAGACGTCACCGGGCTTGGTGTTGTCCTGCGGCGGCTTGGCCTTACCGATCTTGTCCGGGTTCCAGAAGTCCTTGATGATCGGGTTGATGAACTCCCCGGCCTCGCGGAGCCACTTGTCCTTGTCCCAGTTCTTCCACTCGCCGTTCTTCCACTTGTCCAGGTCGATGCCGTGTTCCTTGAGCTTGTCCTGGATGTCCTTGGGAATCTTGATTTCACCCCCACCCTGGGCCGAGTTGCTCGGCTTGTCGTTCGTGGGCTCGTCCGACGGTCCGCAGCCGGTCGCGGTCAGCGCCACCACGGCGGTGAGAGCGGCGGCGGCCAGCACTGGCCGACGTATCGATCGCATGGGTGAGTTCCCCCTGAGTGGATCCTGAGTGGATTCGTACTGTGGCCGTTGTGGCCGGTCGCGCCGTTATGAACTTGTCATGAACAAGACCCCGACGCGGCTCCCCACTATGCCGGTGCCGACCAAGACGGCGGCAGCCGGGTCCCCGGTTCCGCCACCGCAAGGATCTTGACGGTCGGCCGTGATCCCCCGTCCGAAGCGTCGTTGGTACGTACGGGGGACCGCCGGGCAGCTCATACGGCCCGCGAGGCATCCAACAGCACACCAGCAGGAGGACACAACTGCCGTGGCGTTGACCGAAACCGTGCCGGCGGCAGGGCCGTCGGCCCATGAAGGGATCCTGCGCCGCCAGTCCCTGCGTGAGTCCGCTGCCCGCACCTACGCGCGCTCCCTGCCCATCGTCCCGGTGCGCGCCCGCGGGCTGACCATCGAGGGCGCCGACGGCCGCCGCTACCTCGACTGCCTCTCCGGTGCCGGCACCCTGGCCCTCGGCCACAACCACCCCGTGGTGCTCGAAGCGATCCGTACGGTCCTCGACTCCGGCGCTCCCCTGCACATCCTCGACCTGGCCACCCCCGTCAAGGACGCCTTCACCACCGAGCTGTTCGCCACGCTGCCGCGGGAATTGGCCGAAACGGCACGCATCCAGTTCTGCGGACCGGCCGGTACGGACGCCGTGGAGGCCGCCTTCAAGCTCGTCCGTACGGCAACCGGCAGGGACGGCCTGACGGCCTTCACCGGCGCCTACCACGGCATGACCGCCGAGGCGCTCGCGGCCTCCGGGGGAGCGCGGCACACCAGCGTGACCCGGCTGCCCTACCCCTATGACTACCGCTGCCCGTTCGCCACCGGCGGCGAGCGCGGCGCCGAACTCGCCGCCCGCTGGACCGAGAACCTCCTCGACGACGACAAGGGCGGCGTGCCCCGGCCCGCCGGGATGATCCTGGAACCCGTCCAGGGCGAGGGCGGGGTGATCCCCGCACCGGACGCCTGGCTGCGGCGGATGCGGCAGATCACCGCCGACCGGCAGATCCCGCTGATCGTCGACGAGGTCCAGACGGGCGTCGGCCGCACCGGCACCTTCTGGGCCATCGAACACAGCGGGATCGTGCCCGACGTCCTCGTCCTGTCGAAGGCGATCGGCGGCAGCCTGCCGCTCGCCGTGATCGTCTACCGCGGGGAACTCGACGCCTGGCAGCCCGGCGCGCACGCCGGTACCTTCCGCGGCAACCAACTCGCCATGGCCGCCGGCCGCGCCACCCTCGCCTACGTACGCGAGCACCAACTCGCCCGCCGTGCCCAGGATCTGGGCGCCCGGATGCTCGCCCGGCTCGGCGGGCTCGCCGCCCGCCACGACTGCATCGGCGACATCCGTGGCCGCGGCCTGATGCTCGGCGTCGAACTCGTCGACCGCGACGCCGACGCCGATGCCGGCGGCGCCCGCCCCGCCGACCCCCGGCTCGCCGCCGCCGTCCAGCGCGCCTGCCTGGACCGCGGCCTGATCGTCGAACTGGGCGGCCGCCACTCCGCCGTCGTCCGTCTGCTGCCACCCCTGACCATCACCGACGAACAGGCGGACGCGATCCTCGACCGCCTCGCCGACGCCATCGCGGCGGCGGTCCGCACCACCCCCGGGCCGACGGGCTCGTCCCCCACGACAATGCGAGGCACCACCCCATGAACGAACGCCCCGGCCCCGACGGGACCCCGGCCGCCGAGCGGCCCACCGCCCACCAGGGCGGCGCCACCACCGAGCCGACCGTGCCGCGCCAGCAGCGGCACACCGCGGACGACGACCCCTGCCACCAGCCGCTCCCGGAACGCCAGACCCGGCCCGCGGCCGCCGGCCACGGCGCCCCGCGCCCCTGCGACCGCGCCCTGCCCGCCGACGCCGACCCGCTCGACCACCCGGACCCGGCGGCCGCCGCCGACGCCGCCGGGACCGAGAGCCTGCTGCGCTGCTGGATCCGCGAGAGCGGCGCCCGCCGCCCGGCCGGCGGCCGGCTGCGCATCCCGCTGTACGCCAGCGGCACCGCCCTGCGCATCCCCGTCCGCTACTGGTCGCCCACCGGCTGGCACCGCCTCGGCGCCCCCGCCCTCGAAGGCGCCCCGCCCGCCGCCGCCCCCCTGGACGCCGTCACCGTTGCCGCCCTGCTGCGCCGGGAGGCCGCGTACGGCGGCGAGCGCCGGGCACCGGCCGGCGACGAGCGACCGGCCGGCGACGGGACGCCGCAGACGGCCGGCGAGCGGCACCACGCACCCGAGGGCGAACGGCCGCAGGCGCCCGACGGCGACGGCGCCGAACTCGTCGGCCGGGTCGCGGGCTCCGTCCGCACCACCGCCGTCTTCCTCGCCGACCGCCGCACCCGCCCGGCCGACACCCATGCCTCCCTCTTCCTGGAGGCCGAACAGTCCCTCCTCCTGGGCCACCCGCTGCACCCCACCCCCAAGAGCCGCGAGGGCCTCACCGACGCCGAGACCCGCGCCTACTCGCCCGAACTGCGCGGTGCCTTCGCGCTGCACTGGACGGCAGTCCACCGCTCCGTCCTCGCCGCCGACTCCGCCTGGACGGAGCGCGGCAAGGCCGTACCGGCCGCGCAGCTGGCCGCGCACCTCGCGGAGGGCCTGCAACTCCCCGACGACACCGTGCCGCTGCCGCTGCACCCCTGGCAGGCCCGCGAACTCGCCGGCCGCCCCGACATCGCCGCCCTTCGGGACGCGGGCCTGCTGCACGACCTGGGCCGCCACGGATCCCTCTGGCACCCCACCTCCTCCGTGCGCACCGTCTACCGCCCCGGCGCGGACGCCATGCTCAAGCTCTCCCTCGGCCTGCGCATCACCAACTCGCGCCGGGAGAACCTCCGCAAGGAACTCGAACGCGGCGTCGAGGTCCACCGGCTGCTGCGCACCGGCCTCGCCGAGCAGTGGCAGGCCGTCCATCCGGGCTTCGACATCATCCGCGACCCCGCCTATCTCGCCGTCGACGGCCTCGACGGCCGCCCCGTCCGGGGCCTGGACGCCGTCATCCGCCACAACCCCTTCACCACCACCGACGACGCCGTCTGCATCGCGGGGCTCACCTCGCCCCGGCCCTGGCCGGGACGCCCGGGCGTACGCTCCCGGCTCGAAGATCTCGTCGGCACGCTCGGCGCCCGCACCGGCCGCTCCCTGGGCGCCGTCGCCACCGAATGGTTCCTGCGCTATCTCGAGGCGGTCGTACGGCCCGTCCTGTGGCTCGACGGCACGGCCGGCGTCGCCCTGGAGGCCCACCAGCAGAACACCCTCGTGCTGCTCGACCCCGACGGCTGGCCGGTCGGCGGCCGCTACCGGGACAACCAGGGCTACTACTTCCGTGCCTCGCGGCGCGACGACCTCCAGCGGCGGCTGCCCGGCATCGGCGCGACCAGCGACACCTTCGTCGCCGACGATGTCACCGACGAGCGGTTCGGCTACTACCTGGGCATCAACAACGTCCTCGGCCTCATCGGTGCCTTCGGCGCCCAGCGCCTGATCCGCGAGGAGATCCTGCTCGCCGCCTTCCGCCGGTTCCTCGCCGACGCCGCCGCGGCCCCCCGCGCCCACCGCTCGGCCCTGCCCGAGCATCTGCTCACCGCCCGCACGCTGCGCTGCAAGGCCAACCTCGCCACCCGGCTGCACGGCCTGGACGAGCTCGTCGGCCCCGTCGACACCCAGTCCGTCTACGTCACCGTGCCCAACCCCCTCGCCACCTAGCCCCGCCGACCCACCGCCCCCGGCTGCCGCCCGCGGCCCACAAGGCCCCGCGGCAGACGGCCACGAGAGGAGAGCGTCGCCGTGCCATCCACCGACCCCGGCCTCAGCGCCGGCTCCGAAGACACCCTGGAACGGCAACTCCCGCCCGAATGGCGCGCGTTGTACGACCGAAGGCCGCGGCGGCCGGTCCCCACGGGCACCCCGGCCGCCGACGCCCTGCTCGGCAACCCGGCCGACTGGGCCGCGGCAGACACCCCCGCCGGGCCGTTCGCGCTCGTCCCCGTCCAACCGGACCGCGACCTCGACCGGATCGTGCACTGGATGAACGACCCGGCCGTCGCGGCCTTCTGGGAGCTGGCCGGCGGCCCGGAGATCACCGCCGCCCATCTGCGCGCCCAGCTGGGCGGCGACGGCCGCAGCGTGCCCTGCCTCGGGGTGCTGGCCGGCGTCCCGATGAGCTACTGGGAGATCTACCGCGCCGACCTGGATCCCGTCGCCCGGCACTATCCGGCCCGCCCCCAGGACACCGGCCTGCACCTCCTGATCGGCGGCGCCCGCGACCGCGCGCGTGGTCTGGGCGCCGCCCTGCTGCGCGCCACCGCCGATCTCGTACTGGACCACCGCCCCCGGTGCGGGCGCGTCATCGCCGAACCCGATCTGCGCAACACCGCCTCTGTGGCGGCCTTCCTGAGTGCCGGATTCCGCTACTCCGAGGAGATCGAACTGCCCGACAAGCGCGCGGCATTGATGATCCGCGACCGCGCCCTGCGCCACGTGCTGTGACCCCCGCACCGGCCCGGCGGCCGTCCCTCGACGGCCCCGTCCCGGAGCCCACCGCACCCCACGTCCCCGTCCACCCCCGCCCCGGCTGTCCCCCGTACGTGCCGGGGCCGTCCTGTTTCGAGGAGTCCCGCCTTGTCTCCCGCGCCCCAGCCCCCGCACACCGCCTGGCAGCACGCCGCGCGCCGACTGTTCGCCAAGATGCTGGCGGAGTTCGCGTACGAGGACATTCTCACCCCCGAGCTCGACGGCACCGCCCCCGACGGCACCCCGCAGTACCGCCTGCCGGTCACCGGCGACCTGGTCTACCGCTTCCGCGCCCGCCGCAGCGCCTACGGCCACTGGCGCGTCGACCCCGGCTCCCTCACCCCCGACGCCGACCCGTTGCGCTTCCTCACGCACGCCCACGACACCGTGCTGGGCCTGTCCGGCGACACCACCGGGCATCTCGTCCGCGAGCTGACCGCCACCCTGGCGGCCGACACCCGCCTCGACGCCGCCGCCCTCAGCGCCGCCGACCTCGCCGACCTGGACTACGCCTCCCTCGAGGGCCACCAGACCGGCCACCCCTGGCTCGTCGCCAACAAGGGCCGGCTCGGCTTCTCGGCCGCCGACGCAGCGCACTGGGCGCCGGAGGCCCGTACCCCCGAGCGGCTGCCCTGGCTGGCCGCGCACCACAGCCTGGCCCACTACCGCGGTATTCCCACCCTCGCCACCCCCGATCGTCTCTACCGCGAGGAACTGACCCCCGCCGTCCTCGACACCTTCGCCCGCACCGTCGCCGACCAGGGCCGCGACCCCGCCGACTACCTCTACCTCCCCGTGCATCCCTGGCAGTGGGACGAGACCATCGCCCCGCTCTTCGCGCCGCAGCTCGCCGACAGATCCATCATCGCGCTGCCCACTGACAACGACCTCCGGCTCCCGCAGCAGTCGATCCGCACCTTCACCAACATCAGCCGCCCGCAGGGCCGGACGGTCAAACTGCCGCTGTCCATCCTCAACACCCTCGTGTGGCGCGGACTGCCCACCGCGCGCACCCTCGCCGCCCCCGCCGTCACCCGCTGGGTCCACAGCCTGCGCGACCAGGACCCGTATCTGCGTGACGAGACCCGGGTGATCCTGCTCGGCGAGACCGCCTCCGTCACCGTCGAGCACCCCCTCTACGACCGGCTGCCCGGCGTCCCGTACCAGTTCAAGGAGCTCCTCGGCTGCATCTGGCGCGAGCCGGTCACCCCCCACCTCGACCCCGGCGAACGCGCCCGCACCCTCGCCTCCCTGTTGCAGACCGACCCGCACGGCCGCGCCCTGACCGCCGAGCTGGTACGCCGCTCCGGCCTGGCCCCGCGCGTCTGGCTGTGCCGGCTGTTCGCCGCCCTGCTGCCGCCCCTGCTGCACTTCCTCTACCGGTACGGCACGGTCTTCTCCCCGCACGGCGAGAACGCCATCGTCGTCTTCGACGAGCACGACATCCCCGCCCGCCTCGCGGTCAAGGACTTCGTCGACGACGTCAACACCAGCTCCCAGCCGCTGCCGGAGCACGACTCCATGGCGGAGGAGGTCCGCGCGGTGCTGCTGACCGAACCGCCGTCCTTCCTCATCCAGTTCATCCACTCCGGCCTGTTCGTCGGCGTCTTCCGCTATCTGGCGCCGCTGTGCGAGGACCAACTCAACGTTCCCGAGGGCGAGTTCTGGTCACTCGTACGGGCGGAGATCCTGCGCCACCACGAACGCTTCCCCCGCCTGAAGGAGCGGCACGAGACCTTCGACCTGCTCACCCCGCGGATCGCGCGGCTGTGCCTGAACCGCAACCGGCTGCACGTCGACGGCTACCGCGACCGCCGTGACCGTCCGCACGCGGCCGTGCACGGCACCGTCCCCAACCCCCTGCACGCCCTGTGACCGGTCCGGCTGTCAGTGGTCCCGCGTAGGCTTGCAAGCGCTATGACAAAGCCCTCCCTCCCCGATCTGCTCCACGCCGCCGTCACCGCCGTCGGCGGCACCGAGCGCCCCGGCCAGGTGGCGATGGCCGAGGCCGTCGCCGAGGCCGTGGGCGGCGCTGCCTCCGACGACTCGCAACAAGGCAGCGGCGAAGCGAAGCGAAGCCAGTCGCACCTGCTCGTACAGGCAGGCACCGGCACCGGAAAGTCGCTCGGCTATCTGGTCCCGGCCCTCGCCCACGGCGAGCGCGTAGTGGTCGCCACGGCCACCCTCGCCCTCCAGCGCCAGCTGGTGGAGCGCGATCTTCCGCGCACGGTCGAGGCGCTCCATCCGCAGCTGCGCCGCCGTCCCGAGTTCGCCATGCTCAAGGGCCGCTCCAATTACCTCTGCCTGCACCGCCTGCGCGAAGGCGTCCCGCAGGAAGAGGAGGAGGGCCTCTTCGACCCCTTCGAAGCGGCGACGCCCACCAGCAAGCTCGGCAAGGACCTGCTGCGCCTGCGCGACTGGGCGGACGAGACCGAGACCGGCGACCGCGATGCGCTCACCCCCGGTGTCTCGGACCGCGCCTGGGGCCAGGTCTCGGTCTCCTCCCGGGAGTGCCTGGGCGCTTCCAAGTGCGCCTACGGTGCCGAGTGCTTCGCCGAGGCCGCCAGGGAGCGCGCCAAGCTGGCCGATGTGGTGGTCACCAACCACGCGCTGCTCGCCATCGACGCCATCGAGGGCGCGCCGATCCTTCCGCAGCACGAGGTCCTGATCATCGACGAGGCCCATGAGCTGGTCTCCCGGGTCACCGGCGTCGCCACCGGCGAGCTCACCCCGGGCCAGGTCAACCGCGCCGTGCGCCGGGCGGCGAAGCTCGTCAACGAAAAGGCCGCCGACCAGCTCCAGACCGCCTCCGAGACCTTTGAGCGCCTGATGGAGCTGGCGCTGCCCGGCCGCCTGGAGGAGATCCCCGAGGAGCTCGGCTACTGCCTGATGGCGCTGCGGGATGCGGCCCGTACGGTGATCACCGCGCTCGGCTCGACCCGCGACAAGTCCGTCCAGGACGAGGACGCCGTCCGCAAGCAGGCCCTCGCCTCGGTGGAGAGCGTCCACGCCGTCGCCGAGCGCATCGCCAACGGCTCCGAGTACGACGTGGTCTGGTACGAGCGCCATGACCGCTTCGGCGCTTCCCTGCGGGTGGCGCCCCTCTCCGTCTCCGGCCTCCTCCGCGAGAAGCTCTTCGACGACCGCTCCGTCGTCCTCACCTCCGCCACCCTCAAGCTCGGCGGTGACTTCAACGGCGTCGGCGCCTCCCTGGGCCTCGCCCCCGAGGGCACCGAAGGCGAGGACGCCCCGCCCTGGAAGGGGCTGGACGTGGGCTCCCCGTTCGACTACTCGAAGCAGGGGATCCTCTACGTCGCCAAGCACCTCGCCCAGCCCGGCCGCGAGGGCAACCGCCAGGACATGCTCGACGAGCTGGCGGAGCTGGTCGAGGCCGCCGGCGGCCGCACGCTCGGCCTGTTCTCGTCGATGCGCGGCGCCCAGGCCGCGGCCGAGGAGCTGCGGGGCCGCCTCGATGTGCCGGTCCTCCTCCAGGGCGAGGACACGCTCGGCGAGCTGATCCGGGCGTTCTCCGAGGATGCCCGTACGTGTCTGTTCGGGACGCTGTCCCTGTGGCAGGGCGTCGACGTACCCGGGCCGAGCTGCCAGCTGGTGGTGATGGACCGGGTGCCCTTCCCGCGTCCGGACGACCCGCTGATGAGCGCCCGGCAGAAGGCCGTGGAGGAGGCCGGCGGCAATGGCTTCATGGCGGTCGCCGCGACCCATGCGGCCCTGCTGATGGCCCAGGGAGCCGGCCGCCTGGTCCGCGCCACCGGCGACCGCGGCGTAGTCGCGGTCCTGGACCCCCGGGTGGAGCGTGCCCGTTACGGCTCTTTCCTCCGGAAAACCATGCCGGACTTCTGGTACACAACGGACCGCAATCAGGTACGGCGCTCCTTGGCCGCCATCGACGCAGCCGCCAAGCAGGCGGACAGCTAGCCGTCCATCGGTCTCGAACCGTAACCATCGATTGACCAACCCCCACCGGACGGCAACCACCTCCGCGAAAGCGGCGCCGGTTTAGGCGCACAGGCGAGAGCCCCGGAACCGGCGCAGTGGTCCCGGGGCTGTCCTGTGGCGGCGGTCAGATGCGGCGCAGTACCGCCACGACCTTGCCGAGGATGGTTGCCTCGTCGCCGGGGATCGGCTGATATGCGGCGTTGTGCGGCAGCAGCCAGACATGGCCGTCCTCGCGCTTGAAACGCTTGACGGTGGCCTCGCCGTCCAGCATCGCGGCGACGATGTCGCCGTTCTCGGCGACCGGCTGGCGGCGGACGGTGACCCAGTCGCCGTCGCAGATCGCCGCCTCGATCATGGAGTCACCGACGACCTTGAGCACGAACAGCTCGCCGTCGCCGACCAGCTGGCGGGGGAGCGGGAAGACATCCTCGACCGACTCCTCGGCGAGGATCGGGCCGCCGGCCGCGATCCGCCCGACCAACGGCACATAGGACGCCGCGGGCTTGCCGGCCGTTTCCGTGGTGGCGCTGGTGGTCTGGTCCGAGCCGCGGACCTCGTACGCACGCGGGCGGTGCGGGTCGCGCCGCAGGAAGCCCTTGCGCTCCAGAGCCATCAGCTGGTGGGCGACGGAGGACGTGCTGGACAGCCCGACCGCCTGGCCGATCTCCCGCATGGACGGCGGGTAGCCGCGCCGCTGCACCGAATCCCGGATCACCTCGATGACCCTGCGCTGGCGGTCGGTGAGCCCCGAACTGTCGGCCCGGATCCCTGGTGGCCGGCCCGGCAGCGAGCGCGTGGGCTTCGGCTCTTCGGAGTCCAACGTGGTGTCGCCCATCGGCGCGTTGCCTGCCGATTGCGGGTGCTCGAACCGGCTCTGGGAGTGGCTTTGTGCGGTGATGGTCGCGCTGTCTGCGGTGGTGGTCACGTCGGCCCCTCTCGAAATGTTCTCCCTAGTTAGCCAACGGTAGTTGCTTTCGAAAGGTTGCGCCAAACACACGTTCGAGTGAAAAAGTCGCTGATTGGCTGACCCGATCAAGTAGCTAGGTGTATGGCGAAAAGCAATTCGGGCTTCAAGTGCACGCTTTCGCGACGATTCCCGCCGGGCCTCCCGGCCCTCCGTGACGACTCCGATTCTGTCATCCCCGCCCCTGCGCCCCGCCGCCCGGGTGGCCTCCCGTACCCTCATGGGCGACCGTCCCGGCCCGCCTCCACCGCGACACGCGGTAGGCAGCTATAAGCGCCCCGACACCACATCTAGTGCTTAGATGCCGCTTCGCCGCCTACAAGTTGTGGTGCCTGGTCCTTCAAGGCTCCAGGGATCGCCTATGCTGGTGGCTGCTTCGAAGGGCCCGTACGGGCCGGTCGGGGCCATTCAGTCGTACGCCGGGTTCGGTGGCGTACGCCCGCATACGAGGGTGAGGAGGGTGGAGCCATGCACTGCCCCTTCTGCAGGCACCCCGACAGCCGGGTCGTCGACAGTCGCACCACGGACGACGGAACCTCGATCCGCCGGCGCCGCCAGTGCCCGGACTGCGCCCGCCGCTTCACGACCATCGAGACGGCGTCCCTGATGGTGATCAAGCGGAGCGGGGTCACCGAACCCTTCAGCCGCAACAAGGTCATCGCGGGCGTGCGCAAGGCATGCCAGGGCCGCCCGGTCACCGAGGACGCCCTCGCCAAGCTCGGCCAGCGGGTCGAGGAGGCGGTGCGCGCCACCGGCAGCGCCGAGCTGTCCACCCATGACGTCGGGCTCGCCATACTGGGCCCGCTCCAGGAGCTGGACCTCGTCGCGTACCTGCGCTTCGCGTCCGTCTACCGGGCCTTCGACTCACTCGAGGACTTCGAGGCGGCCATCGCCGAGCTGCGGGAGCAGCGCGAGCAGGGCCCGCCCGGGCAGGACCGCGGGACCGACGGGGAGGCCGGCGGCCCGGCCCTTGCCGTCCCCGTGGGGCCTGCCCCCACCGCCGACTGAGTTCGGCGCACATCCAGGACCTGGCCGGGGCCAGAGCAGGCGGCCCCGGAATCAGAAAGACATACACCGTGCCACGGAATGCGTGCGCACATATGGGCGTTTGCCCGTATACAGGGAGGCGGAATGACAGAGACGACGAGCGGCCCGGCACGAGGCTCCCGCGCCAAGGGCAGCAAGGCGAGCAAGGGTCTGCGCATCGAGCGCATCCACACCACCCCCGGCGTGCATCCGTACGACGAGGTGGAGTGGGCGCGCCGTGACGTCGTCATGACCAACTGGCGCGACGGCTCGGTCAACTTCGAGCAGCGTGGCGTCGAGTTCCCCGACTTCTGGTCGGTGAACGCGGTCAACATCGTCACCAGTAAGTACTTCCGCGGCGCGGTGGGCTCCCCGACGCGTGAGGCGAGCCTCAAGCAGCTCATCGACCGAGTGGTCAAGACCTACCGCAAGGCCGGCGAGGACCACAGCTACTTCGCCTCCCCGGCGGACGCCGAGATCTTCGAGCACGAGCTGGCCTACGCACTGCTCCACCAGGTCTTCAGCTTCAACTCCCCGGTCTGGTTCAACGTCGGCACCCAGCAGCCGCAGCAGGTCAGCGCCTGCTTCATCCTCTCCGTGGACGACTCCATGGAGTCGATCCTGGACTGGTACAAGGAAGAGGGGATGATCTTCAAGGGCGGCTCCGGCGCCGGCCTGAACCTCTCCCGTATCCGCTCCTCCAAGGAGCTGCTCTCCTCCGGTGGCAACGCCTCCGGACCCGTCTCCTTCATGCGCGGCGCCGATGCGTCGGCCGGAACGATCAAGTCGGGCGGCGCCACCCGCCGCGCGGCCAAGATGGTCGTCCTGGACGTCGACCACCCGGACGTCGAGGCCTTCATCGAGACCAAGGTCAAGGAGGAGGAGAAGGTCCGCGCGCTGCGCGACGCCGGCTTCGACATGGACCTGGGCGGCGACGACATCACGTCCGTCCAGTACCAGAACGCCAACAACTCGGTCCGCGTGAACGACGAGTTCATGAAGGCCGTCGAGTTCGGCTCGAAGTTCGGGCTGCGCGGCCGGATGACCGGTGAGGTCATCGAGGAGGTCGACGCCAAGGGCCTGTTCCGCAAGATGGCGGAGGCCGCCTGGGCGTGCGCCGACCCCGGCATCCAGTACGACGACACCATCAACCACTGGCACACCTCGCCGGAGTCGGGCCGGATCACCGCGTCCAACCCCTGCAGCGAGTACATGCACCTGGACAACTCCTCGTGCAACCTCGCCTCGCTCAACCTCCTGAAGTTCCTGCGCGACGACGACCTGGGCAACCAGTCCTTCGACGCCGAGCGCTTCGCCAAGGTCGTCGAGCTGGTCATCACCGCGATGGACATCTCCATCTGCTTCGCCGACTTCCCCACCCAGAAGATCGGCGAGACCACCCGCGCCTTCCGCCAGCTGGGCATCGGCTACGCCAACCTCGGCGCCCTCCTGATGGCCACCGGCCACGCCTACGACTCCGACGGCGGCCGCGCCCTCGCCGGTGCCATCACCTCCCTGATGACCGGCACCTCGTACAAGCGCTCCGCCGAACTGGCCGCGGTCGTCGGCCCGTACGACGGCTACGCCCGTAACGCCGACGCCCACAAGCGCGTCATGAAGCAGCACTCCGACGCCAACGGCACCGCGGTGCGCATGGACGACCTGGACACCCCCGTCTGGGCCGCGGCCACCGAGGCATGGCAGGACGTCCTCCGCCTCGGCGAGAAGAACGGATTCCGCAACGCCCAGGCCTCCGTGCTGGCTCCCACCGGCACCATCGGCCTGATGATGGACTGCGACACCACAGGCGTCGAGCCCGACCTGGCCCTGGTCAAGTTCAAGAAGCTCGTCGGCGGCGGCTCCATGCAGATCGTGAACAACACGGTCCCCAAGGCGCTCAAGCGGCTCGGCTACCAGCCCGAGCAGGTCGAGGCGATCGTCGCCCACATCGCCGACCACGGCAATGTCGTCGACGCCCCCGGCCTCAAGCCGGCGCACTACGAGGTCTTCGACTGCGCCATGGGCGCCCGCTCGATCTCCGCCATGGGCCATGTGCGGATGATGGCCGCGGCGCAGCCCTTCCTCTCGGGCGCGATCTCCAAGACGGTCAACGTCCCGGAGACCGCCACCGTCGAGGAGATCGAGGAGGTCTACTTCGAGGGCTGGAAGCTCGGCCTGAAGGCGCTCGCGATCTACCGCGACAACTGCAAGGTCGGCCAGCCCCTCTCCGCCAAGAAGAAGGAGGAGAAGAAGGTCGAGGCCGAGCCGGTCGCCGAGAAGAAGGTCGTCGAGTACCGCCCGGTGCGCAAGCGCCTCCCGAAGGGTCGTCCCGGCATCACCACCTCCTTCACCGTCGGCGGCGCCGAGGGCTACATGACCGCCAATTCCTACCCGGACGACGGTCTCGGTGAGGTCTTCCTGAAGATGTCCAAGCAGGGCTCGACCCTCGCGGGCATGATGGACGCCTTCTCCATCGCGGTCTCGGTCGGCCTCCAGTACGGCGTTCCGCTGGAGACCTACGTCTCGAAGTTCACCAACATGCGCTTCGAGCCGGCCGGTATGACGGACGACCCGGACGTGCGGATGGCGCAGTCGATCGTCGACTACATCTTCCGCCGCCTGGCGCTGGACTTCCTGCCCTTCGAGACCCGCTCGGCGCTGGGCATCCACTCCGTCGAGGAGCGCACGCGCCACCTGGAGACCGGCTCGTACGAGCCCTCCGACGACGAGGTCGACGTCGAGGGTCTGGCCCAGTCCGCGCCGCTCCAGATGGAGGCCCCCAAGGCCACCCCGGCGGCCAAGGTCGTCGAGGAGGCCGCCACCCCGGCCCCGAAGCAGGCGCACACCAACGCCGAACTGGTCGAGATGCAGCTGGGCATCAACGCCGACGCCCCGCTCTGCTTCTCCTGCGGGACGAAGATGCAGCGGGCCGGCAGCTGCTACCTGTGTGAGGGCTGCGGCTCGACCAGCGGCTGCAGCTGATCCCGGGGGCCTTCGGGCCGACCGGTAAGTGAAGAGCAGGTGAGGCGGTGCCCGGAGAATCTCCGGGCACCGCCTTTCCCGTGCCTCCCGGCGCTGCGGTTCGCCGTGCGAGGCCGCCGGCACCGGTGGTGGCAGCGGCCAGGTGTGGCGACGCGGCCCGACGAAGGCGGCGGGCGCGCAGCGCGGTGACGGCCGCGGGGCCGGTGCGCCGCTCGGGTACGCGCGGTCAGGCGCCCATCAGCCCGGCGAACGCGTTCGGGTCCGCGTCGAATCCGCGGAGTACGGCGCGGAACCGCCATTCGCCCGCCTGGTCCCGGGAGAACTCGGCGACGGTGGCGGCGGTGGCTTCCGCGACGTCGGCGAAGTCGTTCTCCGTCAGGGTGGTGTAGCCCTCGCGGACCAGTACGGCGGTGTTCGGCACTTCGCCGAACACCTTGCGGCCCTCGCCCTGTTGGATGGCGACCCCCACCACGACCCGTGTGTAGATCTCGGACAGCCGGTTGAGTTCCAGTGTCATGACCTCGTCGGCGCCGAATCCCGCACCGGTCCGGCTGTCCCGGTTGAGGATGATGGTGCCGTCGGGCGACCGGCTGTCGAAGTGCACCAGATAGGCCGGTTCGCCGTGCGGCCCGTCCCCGGTGTAGGTCGCCGCGATGATGTCGAGGTCATTGTCCGGAGCGCCGATGGGGCTGGGGTCCCACTTGAGCGTTACCTCGACCTTCTCTGTCCCTTTGTTGAGATTGCTCACCGGGCTTCCCCTTCGTTGCATGCGTCGTACCCGCGGCTCGCCCACCTGGTCGTGCGGACAACTCCCCAGGACTTCCCCTTGGCTGACCATCGTGCCACGTCGCATATTCCCCCGGCGGTCTGAAGTGCGGTCGGCGGTATGCGGGTTGGGGAAATCGCGTGGCTTGATTGTGCCGTGCGGCCCGTTGGGCGGCGGTCCGGCCCCAGAGGTGGTGGAGGTGTCCCTCGAGGACGTCCAGGGCGGCGGCGGGGTGAGGTGACCGATCAGGACGTGCGCGGTGAGCCCGTCGGCGAGGGCGAGGAGGGTAGGGCCGCACGCTCCGGATCGGCGGCTGCGGCGGCCTCGGCGATGAGCCGGGTGAACAGTGCTTGCCGGTCTGCGAAGTTGGTGCGCAAGGTTTCGGCCAGTGAGGAAGTGACCGCGGCCTGGGCCAGGAACGCCGGCCGGACCCGCGCCTCGGCGCGCCGCTCCTCCTGGAGCAGCGAGACCTCGGCCGCGGCGTGCCCCAGCGCCGTACGGGCCGACTGGGCCGGTGGCGCGGCGATACGGGCTGCCACATCGCGGAGGGTGACGCCTTCCGGCCCACCCCCGTCGGCGAGCCGGCAGACGGCCTCGGCGATCCGAAGGCGTCGGCTCTTCGGGGGATCGGTGCGTATTCCCGCGTCCTTCTGCGGAGTTGCCGGGCTGCACAACCGACGCTCTGCGGCTCGCGCACGAGGTCCTGGCCGGGCGCGATCCGTGCGACCCGAGGGCCGAATCCGCGCCCCTGTACGGCGAGCCGCTGCCGTGCCCGCTCCAGGTGGTGACGGTCCCCGGTGGGCACGGCGTACACCCCACCGTGCGCAAGGCCGCGGGCGCGCTGCGGGACGCCGGGTGCGACGTGTGCTGGGGGCGCACACGCCATCGACCCGCGCGCGTAGGGGAGTTCGTGGTGGTCGGCGCGTGACGCGCAGTGATGCATGCGGCGCGGGGGGCCGTACGATGGCGCGGTGCTTGTCAAGTGGATTCGCCTCACCGTTGTGGACCGTCGAGGGTTCGAGCGGGGGCAGCGGAAATGGGCGGGGCTGCTGGGTGAGCCGGGGTTTCGGGGGCAGGGCGGGGGGTGGAGCCGCAGTCGGCCCGGCGTTGCGCACCTGGTGGCCTTCTGGGAGAGCCGGGCTTTCTACGACTCCTTCATGGCCCGCTCGCACGACCGGCTGGCGGCTGCCCAGGTGGGCACCTTCAAGAATCAGCAAGTGCGGCTGTTCGAGCACGAATTCGATGTGAAGGTGGGTTTCCGGCCGGCGTTCGGCGACGCGGATGTGCTCCGGCTGGCGCACTGCCAGGTGCGCCAGGACCGGGTCGATCACTTCATGCTGATGCAGGAGAAGGTCTGGAACCCGGCGATGGCGGGGTCGCCGGGCATGCTGCGGGGGATGCTGGGGAGGGCTCCTGGGGAGGAGTTCTTGGTGGTGTCGCTGTGGCAGTCGGCGGCAGAGCGGGGGAAGTACCGGCCCGAACGGGTCGAGCGGCTGGCGCTGCGCGCCCAGATAGCCGCCGATGTCCAGGCGATCGCGGGCGACGTGGTGCAGCTCGAGCCGTCGTGGACGGTGTGAGGCGCGGTCAGGGAGCGGCGCCGGGGGCGGGTGTGCCGGCTGTGCCTCCGGTGGTGAACGCCCCGGCCCGGGCGGCCGCCAGTGCCGCCGCGGCAGCCTGGTCGGCGAGCGCCTCGTCGACGGGCTCGCGAGTGATGAACAGCCGGAAGAAGAGCGGCGCGGAGGCGGCCCGTACCAGCGCACCGGCGTCGATGTCAGTCCTTGCGGCCGCCCCTGGTGATGCCGCATCGTCCGGGGCCGGCAACTCCCCGCGCCCGATGGCGCGTTCCACGACCGCCTCACAGCGCCGGAACCGCTCGGCGTAATAGGCGCGCAGGGCCTCCGCGGCCCGCTCCGACTGGAACCCGGCCGCGATCAGCGCCGAGCCGGACGCGGCCACCGCCGGGTCGGTGAAGGAGGCGACGACCTCGCGGGCGAGGGCGCGCAGATCGCCCTCCAGGGATCCGGTGTCCGGCGGTGCCCAGCTGTCCTCGCCCGCCAGATCCAGGGCGTCTGCCAGCAGGCCCTCGAGATCTCCCCAGCGGCGGTAGAGCGTCGTTTTGTGCACGCCGGAGTGCTCGGCGACGTATTCGATGGTCAGGCCCGGATAGCCGTACTCGGTGAGGCCGGCCAGTACGGCGTCGCGCACTGCGGCCCTGGTGCGGGCGGTACGGCCGCCGGGGCGCTGCGTACCGGGGCGCCGGGCGTCCTTCGTCCCGGCGTCGTCGTCGCCGTCGTCAATCAATTGCAACTCCAGTTGCGTTAGGGCGGAGGGGTGTGTCATCATCATCGTAATGCAACAACCGTTGCGTTTGCTTGTCGGTGTGTGCCCGCTCGCGGTCCCGTCGGCTCGCCCGCTGGTGCCGACTGCCCACCGTCGACCGTCCGGAGGATTGATTGCCCACCCAGATCTCGTTACGCGATGTCACCAAGTCCTACGCCGACCGACCACTGCTCGACGCGGTCTCCCTGTCGATACGGCCCGGTGAACGCATCGGGATCGTGGGGGAGAACGGCGCCGGAAAGTCCACCCTGCTGCGCATCATCGCGGGCGCCGAGCGGCCCGACGACGGTCACGTCGTGATCGGTGCGGACGGCGGCATCGGCTACCTCGGCCAGACCCGGGAGCTCCCGCCGCACCACACCGTGCAGGACGCGATCGACGCCGCCCTCGCAGACCTCAGAGACATGGAAAGCCGGCTGCGGACGCTGGAGCAGGCGCTGGGCGGCGCCGCGCCCGGGCAGCTCGACGAGTACGGCGATCTGCTCACCCTCTTCGCACTGCGCGGCGGCTACGAAGCCGATGCCCGCGTCGAGAAGGCCCTCCACGGCCTGGGCCTGGAGCAGGTGGACCACGACCGCACACTCGGCAGCCTCTCCGGCGGCGAGCAGGCCCGGCTCGGTCTCGCCTGCCTGATCGCCGCCTCGCCCGAGGTGATGCTCCTCGACGAGCCGACCAACCACCTCGACGCGGCGGCCCTCGAGTGGCTGGAGGATGCCCTGATCGCCCACCGGGGCACGGTCCTGGCCGTCTCCCACGACCGGCTCTTCCTCCAGCGCATCGCCACCGCGATCGTCGAGGTGGACGCCGACCGCCACACCCTCACCCGGTACGGCGAGGGCTACGGCACCTTTCTCGCCGCCAGGGCCGCCGCCCGCCGCCGCTGGGAACAGGACCACGCCCGCTGGTGTGAGCAGATAGCGCAGCTCAGCGACTTCGCGGCGGGGACGGCGCACAACGTCGCCCAGGGCCGCGCCATCAAGGACGGCAACAAGATGGCCTACGACCGGGACCGGGGCCGCGTCCAGGCGTCGGTGTCCAGCAGGGTGCGCAACGCCCAGGAACGGCTGCGCCGACTGCGCGAGGCGCCGGTCCCCCGACCGCCGGATCCGCTCCGGTTCCGCGCGGCACCGGGCGCAGGCGGGATGGAGGGCACTCTCGTCGCCCTCGACGGGGTACGGGTCGGATCCCGGCTGGCGGTGGACTCGTTGTCCGTATCCGCAGGTGAACGACTGCTGGTCCACGGCGCCAACGGCGCGGGCAAGACCACCCTCCTCCGGGTCCTGGCAGGCGTCACCGAACCGGACAGCGGCACGGTCGAACGCCGAGGACGGATCGGCTACCTGGCCCAGGAAATACCGGTCGCCCGCCCCGCCGAACCGCTGCTGGCCGCCTTCGGCCGCGGCCTGACCGGGGACGCCGAAGAGCTGTCCGCCCTCCTGCTGTCCTTCGGGCTCTTCCGTGAGCGCGATCTGCGGGTGCCCGTCGGCGCACTTTCGGCCGGCCAGCGGCGCCGGCTGGCCCTGGCCCGGCTGCTCGCCCGCCCGGCGGACCTGCTGCTGCTCGACGAACCGACCAACCACCTTGCCCTCGGCCTGATCGAGGAACTGGAGGAGGCCCTGACGCACTGGTCCGGCGCCCTGGTCGTCGTCACCCACGACCGCCTGCTGCGCAGACGCTTCGCCGGCCGCACGTACGAGATACGCGACGGCGGCCCGGTCCTCGCAGAGCATTGCCGGACCCGGTGACCGCGCAGGTCAGTGCGGGATCGAGCGCGGCGGGCGCTGCCGGGGGAGACCCTCGCGGAACTCCTCGATCCGGCTGCTGATCTGCCGCATCAGATGTGTGTCCTCGATCCGGTCCAGATAGAGCGAGCGGCGCACCAGCCCCGCCAGCTCGAAGGTGAAGTAGACCGACATCAGGGGGTTGATGAACAGCTCACTGCCGCGGGTCCGCTCCGTGAAGTGCACATCGCCGAATTCCCCGCGGACGGCGGCGGCGATGGAGCCATTGACGATGCTGGGCCGCATCGGCGTCGCAGCCTGGGCATGGGCCACCGCGTCCAGGAACAGCTCGCCCTCCCGGCTGGTGCGCGGAACCGAGAAGCAGCCGAGGGCGGCGCCGTCCGCCTCCAGCGCGGCCATGTTCTCCAGCACATGCGCATGCCGTACACCGTGGTGGGCGTCCACCCCGAAGCCGATCGACGCAACCAGCCTGACCGGCACCTCGAGTCCGGACACGGCAGCCAGGGAGGCCATGTCCTCCTCGGGTGTGCCCAGCCCCGACTCGTCACCGCGCAGCAGGATGTCCGTGCCACCGTCCACCAGCACCACGGCGTCCACCCCGTCCAGGTGCTCGATCAGGGCGCGGTACGCCGCCCGCAGCGGCTGCACCCCGGTCGGCGGGAAGGCGTACACCGTCGAGGGCAGCCCCTGCCCGTCCAGCCAGCGGGCCAGCGCCAGCTCCGGAGCGTACGGATCGCGGACGACGGTCCCGGGCGTGATCGCGGCGACGTCCATGTCCACCCAGGTATCCAGATCCACCCCGTGCAGATGACTGAACGAGAGGTTGGCGAGATGGACGTCCTTGCCCTGTTCCCACAGGGACAGCGCGAGCGGCAGCCCGGCGTAGATGTCGAAGCCGCCGCCGGCCCCGGCGATGAGCACCCGCCGGGCAGGCTGCAGACGGGCGAAGAAGGGAGGCGTGTGGAGTGCGTGCACGGCCGAGACCGTAGCAGCGTGCGGCATGTACAGAGCAGCCGTTTTACGCTGGCGGCATGGCCCGGCCCCGACGCATCGTCCTCATCCGCCACGGAGAGTCGGAGGGGAACGTCGACGACACCGTGTACGAACGGGAACCCGACCATGCGCTGCACCTCACCAAGGCCGGCCGGCGGCAGGCCGAGGAGGCGGGCGGACCACTGCGCGAGATGTTCGGCAACGAACGGATCTCCGCCTACGTCTCGCCCTACCGCCGCACCCACCAGACCTTCCAGGAGCTGGGCCTGGACCCGGCCAGGGTCCGTGTCCGCGAGGAGCCGCGGCTGCGCGAGCAGGACTGGGGCAACTGGCAGGACCGGGACGACGTACGCCGGCAGAAGGCCTACCGCGACGCCTACGGCCACTTCTTCTACCGCTTCGCCCAGGGCGAGTCCGGCGCGGACGTCTACGACCGGGTCGGCGCGTTCCTGGAGAGCCTGTGGCGCAGCTTCGAGGACCCGCACCACCCGCCCAACGTCCTGATCGTCACGCACGGTCTGACCATGCGGCTGTTCTGCATGCGCTGGTTCCACTGGACGGTCGCGGAGTTCGAGTCGCTGTCCAATCCGGGCAACGCGGAGTGGCGCACCCTCCTCCTCGGACCGGACGGCCGCTACTCGCTCGATCGGCCGTTTCAGCGCTGGTGCGAACCCGAGCCGTACGGCGCCACCGGTTAGAGTGCACACCGATGACCGCCGACCTCCGTGACGCAGACCGCTGGGAGCGGGCGCTGGCCAGCCTGCGCGGACTGGCCGTGGGCGATGCCCTCGGATCCCAGTTCTTCGTCCCCGCCCATTACCCCGCGCTCAAGCGCCGGGAGCTGCCCCCGACCCCCTGGCAGTGGACCGACGACACGGAGATGGCCTGCTCGGTCCTGGCCGTGCTGACCACCCACTTCCGCATCGACCAGGACGCGCTCGCCCGCTCCTTCGCCGACCGTCACGACTTCGACCGCGGCTACGGCCCGGCCGTCAACCGCCTCCTGCGGCTGATCCGCGAAGGCGGCGACTGGCGCGAACTGTCCGCCGCGCTCTTCAACGGCCACGGCTCGTGGGGGAACGGCGCCGCCATGCGCATCGCCCCCCTCGGCGCCTGGTATGCCGACGACCCCGAGCAGGCCACCCACCAGGCGGAGATCTCCGCATATCCCACGCACCAGCACCGCGAGGCCGTGGTCGGCGCCATGGCGGTGGCCGCCGCGGCCGCCCTGGTGGCCGACCCCACGCGCGCCCTCGGCCCCGAGGAACTGCTCGACGGCGTGCTGGCACTGATCCCCCGCAGCGCCGTACAGGCCGGACTGCGCCGGGCCCGGGACATGCTCGACTACGCCGACTCCGGCACCGTCGCCGCCGTCCTGGGCTGCGGACGGCGTACCAGCGCCCATGACACCGTCCCCTTCACCCTCTGGGCGGCGGCCCGCCACCTCGGCGACTACGAGAAGGCGTTCTGGGCCACCGCGCAGGCGGGCGGCGATGTGGACACCACCTGCGCCATCGTCGGCGGCATCGTCGCAGCGAGTCCCGCCGGCGCCCCGCCCCGGTCCTGGCTGGACGGCACCGAGCCGCTCCCCGCCTGGGCGCCCGGGTCTGTCGGCTGATTGCCTCCCGTACCGCCCCAAAACGCTGCGCCGGGCGACAAGTTCACCCCCGTACACGCCCCGGTGCGCGGAGGGCCGCCGGGTACCGCCGACCCCGTTCCGTGTCCAGCCGGCACCGGATCCGTATCCGATGCGTATCCGATGCGGACGGCTGGGCCGAATAGGCGTAACCTGGCTGGCGCCATGCCGTACGAGCCCCCCACCCATACCGTCGAGCGATCACTGCGCGCCAAGACGGGCGCCAAGATCGTTGCAGGTGTCGACGAGGTCGGGCGCGGAGCCTGGGCCGGCCCGGTCAGCGTCTGCGCAGCCGTCACCGGTCTGCGCCGGCCGCCCACCGGACTCACCGATTCCAAGCTGCTGACACCCAAGCGCCGCACCGAACTGTGCGGCGTGCTCGGCGACTGGGTCACCGCGTACGCCCTGGGGCACTCCTCACCCGAGGAGATCGATGAGCTGGGTATGACCGCGGCGCTGCGGCTCGCGGCCGTACGCGCCCTGGAGGCGCTGCCCGTCCGTCCCGACGCGGTCATCCTCGACGGCAAGCACGACTACCTGGGCACGCCGTGGCGGGTCCGCACGGTCATCAAGGGGGACCAGTCCTGTATCGCGGTCGCCGCCGCGTCCGTGATCGCAAAGGTGCGACGCGACGCGATGATGGCCGAACTGGGGCTGGAATACGCCGATTTCGACTTTGCGGCCAACGCCGGCTACCCCTCCCCGACCCATCGCATTGCCCTGGAGGAGTACGGTCCTACGCCGCACCACCGAGTGTCGTGGTCCTACATGGACGCCCTGCCCCGGTGGCGGCACCTGAAGAAGGTGCGTGTCACCCCCGAAGCAGCCGCTCTGGAAGCCGCAGGCCAACTCGGCTTCGACTTCTGAGCGGTAGGGGCATCAATTCGGTACCCGATGACATGTCCCGCACTTACGTTTGATAGACATCCCTTTATGCCTCTCATCCCCGAGGAGCCTCAGATTCACGAGAGTGTCCCGGGTCCCCGCGCAACTCCGGCCGCCGGCCGCACCGCGCCGACCCCCCGTCCCGTCCCTGGTCCCGGTCCGCGCCCCGCGCCTCCGCGTGGTGCGCCCGCGTCCAGCGCCCGTCCGGGCAAGCCCGGACCCGCTGCCCCGCCGCGTGGGCCTGTCGCCGCTCCGCCGGCGCAGCGCACCGGCTCCCCGCAGCCCGCAGCCACCCACCCCGACGCCGCCGCAGGAGCGCAGCTCCAGCTGATCCCGGCACCCGTCGCCGGCGCCATCGACGCCGCCGACGAAGCCGTCGATCTGCTGCTGGACACCGGCCGTGCACCGTCCGAGATCCTGGTGCTCACCACGGGCGAGAACCACCCGTGGGCCGCCCATGAGCTGTCCTTCGGCGAGGCGTCCTACTGGGCCCAACACGACTCCGCGGAGGATGTGTTCTACGCGGACGCCGCCGCCGAGCGCGCCACCGGGCGACCCGTTGTGGTCGTCGCCGTCAACGGTGGCACGGACGAGGTCACCGCCCGGGCGCTGCCCTCGGCGATGGCCCGTGCCGGAGCCCTGCTGGTCGTCTGCGGTGACCCGCAGCGGATCAACAGCATTCTCGGCGCGAACGCCTAGCAGCCTTACGCGCGAAGCAGCCCGTCGGCCATCCGGTCGGTCGGGCTTGCTGGCGTTCCCGGAGGCGGGGCGTTCCCGGAGCCCGTCGGCCGGGGACGGATCAGCGGGCCGCGGTGTGCCGCTGGGCCTCCCTGCCGCCGCCACCGGAGCGCCGGGGCGCCGGGCCGCCGCTCCGCGCGGGCGCCTCGGCCGACAGCAAGGGCCCTGGTGCGGGCGTACGCGGTGTGGGCAGATGCGGCAGTGCTGCAGGCGCGGCGTCGGCACGCGGTGCTTCCCTACGGGATGGCTCCGTACGAGGTGGCTCCGTACGCGGCGCATCCGGACGCGGTACTTCTGCACGCCGTGCTTCTGCACGCGGTGTTTGTGGCGAGGGGTTCGCGCGGGGCGGTGCCGTGCGGCGGGACACCGGTTCGGACGGCGGCTCGGTGCTCCGCGAGGGTCCGGGCCGCCGCCCGCCGCGGTCTTCCCCGAGCACCTGCCAGCGGTCCCGGGTCAGCGTGATGTACGCCCCGCACCGCAGCCCGTGCAGGGTGCAGGCGTCGCGCAGCCCCCACATCCACGCCCCGTCCGCCTCCGTCCAACGGGGCTCGCCCTCGCGGCAGTAGAGGAGCACGGCCGTACGGACCGGGGCGCGCAGCCGAAGGTCGTGCGGGATGACCCGGCGCAGATGCGCCAGCAGCACATTGCGGAACTCCCAGCCGTCGGGCAGGGCGGCGGGCTCCGTGAACGACGCGCTGGCGGCAACCCTCTCCAGCGGATCGAGGACCGCCACGACGGCCGTCGACAGCCCCGGGCGATGACGGTCGTGCAGACCGGCGACGACCTCCCGTGGATTGCGCAGCAGCGGAATTCCGGCCGATGCCCATTCGGAGGGCTCCAGCATCCGGCCCAGCCGGGCGGCGGAATCGGCGGACGCGGGCCGGGACGCATTCGTGGGCGGGGCGAAACCGAAGGCCACGGGGTCCTCCCTTCGTCTACGCGTCCACGCAGCGGGCGCGGCCGGGGGCGAGCGCACCACGGCATGGCCCTGCCTGACCCTGAAAGGCCGGTACGGGAAGCGGTTCCAATTCTTCCTGTCGTACACGCATGCGGCAACGAGCAATTCCTGGCGCGACCCGGAATCGCCCGGTGCGCCGTCAATATTCCTGCCCGCTGCACCGGCCTCCGATGCCCGGCGGCCGTTTCCGCCTCTCCCGATACGGCTATCCCTGTACGGCGAGGACCAGCGGAAACACCCCCTCGGCCCCCGCACCGCGCAGCAGCCGGGCGGCCACCGCCAGCGTCCATCCGGTGTCGGCGTAGTCGTCCACCAGCAGCACCGGGCCGCCCGCCGACGCCACTGCCTGTGCCAGCTCCGGCGGCACGCTCAGCGAACCGTGCAGGGCCCGCAGCCGCTGGGCGCTGTTGCTGCGCGCAATCCTGCCGTCCGCTCCGTCGTCCACCGATGTCACCGTCCCCAGGAACGGCATCCTGCCCACCGAGGCGATCCGTTCGGCAAGCGAGCGGATCAGCTGCGGGCGGGTACGTGAGGAGAGGCATACGACGCCCACCGGGCGGGCCGGCGCATCCGCCGCCCCGGAGGCCCAACCCCCGGGCCCCTTGGCCCAGTCGGCCAGGACCGTGACCACGGCGGCCGCCACATCGTCGGGCACCGGGCCGTCCGGCGCCTGCGGTGCGAGCATCGGGCGCAGCCGGTTGCCCCACCCGATGTCGGACAGCCTGCCCAGCGCCCGGCCCGTGGCGGCCAGCTCGT
Source organism: Streptomyces sp. NPDC048483 (assembly GCF_040651455.1). NCBI lineage: Bacteria > Bacillati > Actinomycetota > Actinomycetes > Kitasatosporales > Streptomycetaceae > Streptomyces > Streptomyces sp. NPDC048483. Next base: position 53,642 of record NZ_JBEZJZ010000027.1, on the reverse strand, counting down.
CCGCCGGAATACGCCCCTTGAGGCCGACACCGACGGCCGCAAGTCCCGTCGGCCACATCCGCCGCGGCGCCACCTCCACACCCGGACGCCCCAGTTCCCCCCGCGCCGCATCGAGCGACGCGGCGGACACCTCGGTGGTGAACCTGGCCCCGGCGCAGTTGTCACAGCGGCCGCACGCCACCGCCTCCTCGTCGTCCAACTGCCGCCGCAGGAACTCCATCCGGCAGTCGGTCGTGGTGGCGTAGTCCCGCATCGCCTGCTGCTCCGCCGCGCGCTGCCGGGCAACCCACGCATACCGCTCCGCGTCGTACGACCAGGGCCGGCCGGTGGCCGTCCAGCCGCCCTTGACGCGGTGCACGGCACCGTCCACATCGAGCACCTTGAGCATGATCTCCAGGCGGGAGCGGCGCAGTTCGACCTGCGGCTCCAGCGCCGGCAGCGACACCGGCCGGCCGGCCGCCGCCAGGACATCCAGCGTCCGGCGCACCTGCTCCTCGGGCGGGAACGCCAGCGACGCGAAGTACTTCCAGATCGCCTCGTCCTCGCGGCCCGGCAGCAGCAGCACCTCGGCATGCTTCACGCCACGGCCGGCCCGCCCCACCTGCTGGTAGTACGCGATGGGCGACGACGGCGAGCCCAGATGCACCACGAAGCCCAGGTCGGGCTTGTCGAAGCCCATTCCCAGCGCGGACGTCGCCACCAGGGCCTTGACCCGGTTGGCGAGCAGATCGTCCTCGGCCTGCTGCCGGTCGGCGTTCTCCGTCTTGCCGGTGTACGCGGCGACCGTGTGCCCCCGGTGCCGCAGGAACGCCGTGACCTCCTCGGCCGCGGCGACGGTCAGTGTGTAGATGATCCCCGAGCCCGGCAGCTCGTTCAGATGGTCGGCCAGCCAGGCCAGCCGATGCGCGGCGTCCGGCAGCGGCAGCACGCCCAGGCTCAGACTCTCCCGGTCCAGCGCTCCGCGCAGCACCAGCGCCTGACCGGTGCCCTCGCCCGTCCCCAACTGCTCGGCGACATCGGCCGTCACCCGGGCGTTGGCGGTGGCGGTCGTGGCGAGCACCGGCACACCGGGCGGCAGATCGGCGAGCATCGTGCGCAGCCTGCGGTAGTCCGGCCGGAAGTCATGGCCCCAGTCGGAGATGCAGTGCGCCTCGTCGACGACCAGCAGACCGGTGGCCGCGGCCAGCTTCGGCAGCACCTGATCGCGGAAATCGGGGTTGTTGAGCCGCTCGGGGCTCACCAGCAGGACGTCGACCTCGCCCGCTGCCACCTCGTTCTGCACGCCCTCCCACTCCTCGGTGTTGGAGGAGTTGATCGTGCGTGCGCGGATCCCGGCGCGCGCGGCCGCTTCGACCTGGTTGCGCATCAGTGCCAGCAGCGGCGAGACGATCACCGTCGGCCCGCTGCCGCGTGCCCGCAGCAGCGCGGTCGCGACGAAGTAGACCGCGGACTTGCCCCAGCCCGTGCGCTGCACGACCAGGGCCCGGCGGCGGTCGGCGACCAGCGCCTCGATCGCCCGCCACTGATCCTCGCGCAGCCGGGCCTCACCGCCGGGATCCCCGACGAGTCGGGTCAGGACGGCATCGGCCGCGGCACGCAGGTCTTCGTTGCTCATGACTCCATGCAACCCGATGCCACTGACAACGCGCGAACTCCCGGCCCGAACCTGTGGAAAATCGCGTCACCCGTGAGTTGTCCACAGGGGTCGCGGAGCGGCGGCCGGCCGCGGGATCTTCGAGCCATGAATCCGCACAGCGAACCGACCGAGCCCAACTCCTCCGACAACTCCTCACGCGCCGACAACCCGTCCCACGCCGCACGCCCCGCCGATCCCGCTACGCCCGCCGACCAGGCCCCTCCCTCCGGCTCCTCCGGCTCCTCCGCCTCCTCCGGCTCTTCCGGTGCCGCCGGGGGCCCGCCCGCCGAGCAGCAGGTCACCTTGCGCAGCGCCGCCGAACTCGCCGACGCGCTGCCGTACCTCATGGGCTTCCATCCGGACGACAGCGTCGTTCTCGTCGCGCTGCACGGCGAACGTGGACGCTTCGGCGGCCGGGTCCGGCTCGGGATCCCGGCCGACGCCGCCCAGTGGCCGGACGTTGCCGACCAGCTCGCCGACTGCCTGATCTCCGCCGCGCCGGACGGCAGCGACCGGCCCACCGCCATCCTCGTCTACCTCTGCCAGGAGCCCGGGCCGGGCGAGAGCGGCAAGGATGTCAAGGACCGGCTCCGCCCCCTCGCCCAGCGGCTGCGCACCGCCTGCGGCGCGCTGGACGTGCCCGTACTCGAGGCCCTGTGCATCGCCAACGGCCGCTACTGGTCCTACTGCTGCCCGGACTTCCGCTGCTGCCCCGCCGACGGCACGCCCCTGGCCATGCCCGGCACGACCGTGATGGCCGCGGCCGCCGCGTACGCGGGCCTGCAGGTGCGCGGCTCGCTCAAGGAGATGGAGGCCCGGCTGACGCCCCGCACCGGGCCCCGGGGCGCCGAGCAGGTGAAGGCCCTCGACACCGCGGCCGCCGAGCTCCTCCCGCGCATGCTCCGGCCCGACGGCGCGGCGGGCGTCCGCCGGGACACCCTCGATCTGGCCGAGGCGATGCTCGGCCGCTTCCGTCTGGACACACCCACGGGCAGCAACCGGGCCAGGGACGCCTGCGACGACGCACTGATCACTGATGCCGAGGCCGCAGCCCTCATCCTCGGCCTCCAGGACCGCCTCACCCGTGACCGGGCCGCGGAGTGGATGGAGGGCTCCGTCGCGGCGCCGGCCCTCCGGCTCTGGCGTGCCCTTGCCCGCCGCTGCGCCGGCGGCTATCTCGAACACGCCGTGGCACCCCTGTCCCTGGCCGGATGGGTCTGCTGGGCGACCGAGGACGGGCCCACGGCACGGGTCACGCTCGGCCGCGCCCTGAGCATCGACCCCGACTACGTCTTCGCCGACCTGCTGCACCGCGCCCTCAACGAAGGCCTTGATCCGGAGCCGTTGCGCCGCTGTCTGCGCGAGCAGCGCAAGGAGCAAACGGCCGTTTCCGGCAGCGGGCGGACTGCGCCCGCCCAGGAGACGCCGCGGCCCGGCAAACGCCCGCAGCCGGTCCGCCCCGGAACCGCCGACCGCCCCCTTGGGCCACGTGGCGGAACCCGCCCCGACGCCCGTACGACCGACGGACGCCGCAGGCGCCGGGCCGGCCGGGACGGTGACCGGAGCCGGCGGTGACCGTGCCGATGCCGGGCGGCCGGCGTGACCTGGGCGCCGGCCGGACCGTTCACGAAGATGGCGCAGGCCGTACGGAGCCCCGAGACCACCAGGGAGCGCAGAGCGTGCCAGGTATCGTCCCCACCACCTCGCCGGCCGGCGAACGGCGCCCCGCGCCGCGCCGGGCCCCCCAGCCCCAGCCCGTCCACTCCTCGCTGGTCTGTGTGGCCCTGCCGGGCCTCGCGGTCTCGTCCCCTTCAGGACAGCTGACCGGCCAGGGCCTCGACGGCTACTACCGCGACGGCCTGCGGACCCTCTCCCACTGCGAGGTGCGGGCCGCGGGCGAGGAACCACTCGTCGTCCAGGGACGGCTGGTCGCCGCGCACCGCGCGTGGTTCGTCGGCACGGTCCGCAGGGTCGGCGAGCGCGGACCGGACCCGGACATCCGCATGGAGCGGCTGCGGTCCGCCGACGGCTCCGAACAGATCACCTTTCGCAGCAGCGCCACCCGGCCCCTCCGGCTCCCGGTCGAGATCCGGCTGGGCACCGACCTCGCGGAGCTCGGCGCCGTCGCCGTCGGGCTCGGCGGGACCGGGCTGCGGGCCGCCGTCCATGGATCAGGACTCCGCTGGTCCGCCCCCGGGGCGCACGCGGTGGTCGCCGCGACGCCCGCGCCTCAGGACGTGCTGGCGTCGGCGGGCCTGCTGTGCTGGGAGCTGGACCTGCCCCCTGGCGGTCACCGCACCATCGAGCTGCGCGTCCGGCTCGACCACGACGTCGACGGCCCCCTGGGCGACCCCCCGGCCGGCCGGCGGCGCCCCAGCAGGATCCCCGGCCCGCGCACCCAGGCCCCCGTTCCCCGTGCGCGCGGTGACCGTCCACCGCGCCCCTGGTCGCCCGCACGGCTGGAGTGCGACGACCACCGGGCCGACGACCTCCTGGCGGGCAGCCTCGACGATCTGTACGGCCTGCTGATCCGCGACTCCGCCGGGCCCATGGACACCTACGTCGCAGGTGGCTTTCCCTGGCGGTGCGGCCTCGCGCCGGCGGAGGCGCTGTGGACCGCCCGGATGCTGCTGCCCCTGGGCACCGGGCTCGCGGTGGGCACACTGCGCGCGCTCGCCCGCACTCAACAAGCCACGCCGGGGGCGGATTTCGGCCTGATTCCCGGGGCCCTCCGGGATGCCGGACCGCATGCCCCGCCCGGCTGCACGGGCATCGAGGCCACCCTGCTGTTTCCCACCGTCCTCGCGGAAGCGCGCCGCTGGGGCCTGCCCGACCAGGACACCGAGCGGCTGCTGCCCGCCGCGGAACGCTGTCTGCACTGGCTGCTCAGCACGACCGGACGGACCGGACCGTGGCACGGCGGCTATGTCCCCGACCCCGCGCCCGGCGGTCCCTACCGCTGCGAGACCCAGGCCCACGCGCACCGCGCCGCGCTCCTGGGCGCCGACCTCCTCGACACCGCCGGTTCGTCCGGTGCGGCCGCGCTGCGGGAGTGGGCCGCGGATCTGCGTGCCCGGTTCCGTACGGACTTCTGGCTGGAGGACCGCGCGGGCGGCCGCCCCGCTGCCCTGCTCACCGGCGACGGCCGGCCGCTGCCGCACCTGGGCTCCACCGCGGCCCATCTCCTCGACACCGGCCTGCTCGGCGGGGGCACCCTTGCCCCCGGCCTGCTGGACGCGGCAGGGACCGACCAACTGGCCAGACTCCTGGGCGGCCCTGCCCTGGACACCGGCTGGGGGCTGCGGGGGCTGGGCGCCAAGGAGAGCGGCTACAACCCGTTCGGCCACCGCAGCGGCGCGGTCCGCGTCCACGAAACGGCTGTCGCCGTCGCCGGACTGGCCGCCGCCGGCCACGACAAGGCGGCCGGCGCCCTGGCACGCGGCGTCCTCGACGCCGCGGAGGGCTTCGGCCACCGCCTCCCGGAGATGTACGCGGGGGAGCAGCGCACCGCCGACGGCGCGCCCGTCCCGCACCCGGCGGCCTGCCGCCCGGCAGCCGTGGCGGCGGCCGGTGCGGCCCAGATACTGATCGCCCTCGCCGGCCTGCGCCCCGACGTCCCCGCCGGGACGGTGACCGTCCGTCCACTCGGCAGCGCACCGCTCGGCGCGATGCAGTTCACCGGCCTGAGCGTCGCTGGGCAGCCGTTCGCCGTCCGGATCAGCAGGCTCGGCATGGGGATGGTGGAGGCGGCGGCGGACGGTCTGCAGCTGGGTTCCTGACGGACATCAAGACCTGTTTATCGTCAAGGGGACGACTATGATCGCGGACATGCCTCCCTACGACCCGTCGGCCTTTCCGCCCTTCGCCGTCACCGTCGACCTGGTCGTGCTCACCGTGCGCCGCCACGCGCTGTGCGCGCTGGCCGTGCGCCGCGGTGAGCCGCCGTTCCAGGGCCGCTGGGCCCTGCCCGGCGGGTTCGTCCGGGCCGATGAGGACCTCGCGGACGCGGCCGCCCGGGAACTCGCCGAGGAGACCGGCCTGAACGCCCAGTCCCCGACGGGCCCGGCGCCCGCGTACGGCGCGCACCTCGAACAGCTCGCCACCTACGGTGACCCTCAGCGCGACCCCCGTATGCGGGTCGTCAGCGTCGCCCACCTCGTCCTCGCCCCCGACCTGCCCGCCCCGCGGGCCGGCGGCGACGCCCACAGCGCGCGCTGGGCACCGGTGGAGACCCTCCTGGACCAGGACGGCACACACGGCCGCGACAGCGAGCTGGCGGCGCCGCTGGCCTTCGACCACGCGCAGATCCTCGACGACGGTGTCGAGCGCGCCCGCTCGAAGATCGAATACTCCTCCCTCGCCACAGCCTTCTGCCCGCCGGAATTCACCGTCGGCGAGCTGCGGCGGGTCTACGAAGCGGTCTGGGGCGTCGCCCTTGACCCCCGTAACTTCCACCGCAAGGTGACCGGCACTCCTGGCTTCCTGGTGCCCACCGGCGGTACGACGACCCGTCAGGGAGGCCGCCCCGCACAGTTGTTCCGCGCCGGCGGCGCCACGCTGCTCAACCCGCCGATGCTGCGCCCCGAGGTCTGAGCCGCACAGCGCGGCACCGCGGGACACGGCGGGACACCACGCCACGGTAATTACGAGTAAATAGGACATATCGCGTTACCTTGGCCGGGTGAGCCCTCTCGTACCCCCCGCAGCCGCCGAACGGTCTCACGCCCCGCGAGGGACGCGATGATCCAGGCCGTCGGACTGACCACTGCACCCCGCGGCGAACTCCCGCCCGCCGTCGACGACCTGAGCTTCGAGGCGCGGTCCGGGCAGGTGACCGTGCTCCTCGGCGCCGCCGCCGCCGGCAAGACCACCGCCCTGCGCCTGATGCTGCAACTCGAACGCGGCCGCGGCGTCACCCTCTTCCGCGGCCGCCCCCTGCACCGCATCCCCAACCCGGCCCGCGAACTCGGTGTCCTGCTGGGTGACACCCCCGCAGACCCGTCCCGCACGGCCCGCGGACATCTGCGCATGCTCAGCGCCGCCGCCGGCGTCCCGGCCACCCGCGCCGACGACGTACTCGACCTCGTCGGCCTCAGCGGCCTGGCCGACAAGAGACTGGGCGAGTTCTCCCGCGGCATGGACCGCCGGCTCGGCCTGGCCGCGGCCCTCATCGGCGACCCGCACACCCTCGTTCTCGATGAACCCGCCGACGGCGTCTCCCGGCGCGAAGCGGCGTGGCTGCACGGCCTGCTGCGCGACTACGCAGCACAGGGCGGCGCCGCCCTCGTCACCTCCCGCGACGCCAAGGAGGCCGCACGGATCGCCGACCGCGTGGTCACCATCCAAGAAGGTCGACTTGTCGCTGAACAGGAAGCGGCCGACTTCGCCCGCACCCGCCTGCGCCCCCGCGTCGCCGTCCGCTCCCCGCACGCCGACCGCCTCGCCACTCTCCTCGTCGACGACTCCCAGCGCGCCGACCACGCTGCGGACCCCGCCGTCGCCCGCGCCATCGAGGTCGTACGCGAGAGCGGCACCCGCCTCGCCGTCTACGGCAGCAGCTGCGCCGCCGTGGGCGAGGCCGCCTTCCGCCACGGCATCCTCGTGCACCAGCTCGCTGACGAGGTCGGTGACACCGGCCCGGTCACCCCGCTCCAACGCGCCGACGGCCGGCTCCCGGCCCCCGCCGCCGATGACCCGCCCGCACCCTCGCCCCCGGACGACGCGGTCCCCGCGCCTGCCCCCACGCCGATGATCCGCGTCCTGCAGGCCGCCCGCGCCGCCATCGCCCCCAAAACCACGGACACCGTGTCCGACACCCTCACCCTTCCGATCGTCAGCCCCACCGTCCCCGCTGCCCGCCCTGCCCGGTCCGCGACACCGGTCGTCGAAAAACTCGCCATTCCCCGCCTGCCCGCCCCCGGCCCGGCCTGGCCGCTGCGGTACGAACTACGCCGCACGCTGAGCGACCGCACCGGCCTGTTCGTGGCCGTCGCGTCCGTTGTCGTATCCGTGGGTCTGGCACTGCTGATGGCTCGGCACGGCGACGCCCCGATGTCCCGAGTCCTCACCGGCTGGCCCCGTCAACTGCCCTTCCCTCCGGCGGCACTCGGCGCCGGACTCCTCGGAGCGCTCGCCTTCGGCCAGGAGTTCCGCTACCCGGCACTGGCCCCTGAGCGCGGAACCGTGCCCCGCCGTCTCGGACTGCTCGTCGCCAAACTGTTTCTCAGCGGTGCCTCCGCTCTGGGCCTCGGCGTCTGGGTGCTCACCGCCGACGAGGCCGGCGTGCGCTACCTGCTCGGACCGGCTTCGGTCACCAGCATCACCGAGTGGCCTGTTCTTGCCGCGGGTTGGCTGGGTCTGCTGGTCGGCTGTGCCTGGGCGGGCGTACTGGCCGCCGGTCTGTTCCGTTCCACTGCAATGGGGTTGGCAGCCGTGCTCGCCGTACCCGTCGTCGTCCTGCCGCTCGTACAGCCCGTGGTCGGCGAACCCACGGCCCGATCACTGGCGGAGCTCCCGGGACGACTGGGGTCGTCGGCTCTCTATCAGTGGCCGTCCGGAATCGACCAGGCCGTATCGGTCGCCTTGCGCCTTGCGACCCAACCTGTGGGCAGCGCAATGGCGTTGTCGCTGACCCTGTTGGTCTGCGCGTATGTCTTCACGTTGTTCCGTGGCTGGGCACGCTGATCCCGTATGACGCCCGTTTCGCAGCCCTGTTGTTGCGCTGCTGTCCACAACTCGCCGCAGGCGGCGCATTTCTTTCCGATAAAGCGTCAATTGGGAGATGACGGGCGATCACCCTTTCGTGTGCTTTTCACCAAAGACCTCAAGGGTGTTCAGGGTGTCGCCGACAAAGGATGCGTGAGTACCCTTGCGCACACCATGATGACCGCGGCTCGCCCCGGCGACACCGGCCTCGCAGGTCCGGGCGAGCTTGACCGCTACCCCTACGCCACCGGCGCCCATGCCGCGCACGCGGCAGGCGTGGATCGCACCGAGCGTGTCTCGCCGGTGTGGGACGGCTCCGAAGCCGAGATGGGCCGGGTCGGCCGTCGCGCCGCCGGCAGCCGAGGCCGCGGCCTGCACGGCCAACTCGTCCAGCAGTTGGGGCAGATGATCGTCTCCGGCGATCTCGGCGCCGACCGCCCGCTCGTCCCCGAAGAGATCGGCCAGCGCTTCGAGGTCTCGCGGACCGTCGTCCGCGAATCGCTGCGCGTCCTCGAGGCCAAGGGCCTGGTCAGCGCCCGCCCCAACGTGGGCACCCGGGTCCGCCCGGTCAGTGACTGGAACCTCCTCGACCCCGACATCATCGAGTGGCGGGCCTACGGACCACAGCGTGACGACCAGCGCCGGGAGCTGTGCGAGCTGCGCTGGACCATCGAACCGCTCGCCGCCCGCCTCGCCGCCGGCCACGGCCGCGAGGACATCCAGCAGCGCCTCGCCGACATGGTGGAGATCATGGGCCACTCCGCCGCCCAGGGCGACACCGTCACCTTCGGCCGCGCCGACGCCGAATTCCACACCCTGCTGCTCTCGCTCGCCGGCAACCGCATGCTCGAGCACCTCTCGGGCATCGTCAGCTCCGCGCTGCACGTCTCCGGCGGCCCGTCCGGCGGCTGTGAGCGCCCGATCGAGACGTCCGTGGGCCAGCACATGCGGATCGTCGACGCCATCGGCTCCGGCGACGCTACGGCGGCCGAGTCCGCGATGCGCCAGCTCCTCGTCGCTCACGGCGAGGCCGGCGGCCAGGGCTCCGGGACGCCCGTCGACCACGTTGTCCCCGCGCCCCGCGAGCACTGAAGGTCGGTACCCGGACATGTACGGACCGTGGGCGCCGCGCGGCGAGGTGGCCCGCGCCGCCGACGGGCGGGGTGCCCCGTGCGTGTCGAAGGCACGCAAGGTCGTCGGATCCGGGGCGTCGCCCGGGTCCGACGATGGACCTTAGGAGGGTTGCATGTCATATGACAGGGAATGGGTCGTTATGGGGTGTGACTCGGGCCACGCAGATTGGGCGTAACGCTCTTCGGGGAAGCGCGATGACTTAAGAGGTGATAGCCGAGGAGGGAATACGGACGGCGTTTGTGACGCTGTTCAGCTCCCCGGCTGCCCCTGCGCCGTCGGTTCATCCCCACCGGCGGTCGTCGGCTCCGATCCACACTGGACGGGGTCGGAAGCCGTTTCCATCGTTCCGAGAGGTTGTTCGTGTCGGCCAGCACATCCCGTACGCTCCCGCCGGAGATCGCCGAGTCCGAGTCTGTGATGGCGCTCATCGAGCGGGGAAAGGCTGATGGGCAGATCGCCGGCGATGACGTGCGTCGGGCCTTCGAGGCTGACCAGATTCCGCCAACCCAGTGGAAGAACGTTCTGCGCAGCCTCAACCAGATCCTCGACGAGGAGGGTGTGACGCTGATGGTCAGTGCCGCAGAGGCGCCCAAGCGCACCCGCAAGAGCGTCGCAGCGAAGAGTCCGGCAAAGCGCACCGCCACCAAGACCGTCGCGGCAAAGACCGCCACGGTGAAGAAGGCCACCGCCGCGGCCGCCGCCCCGATGGCGGACCCGGCCGGCGAGACCGAGCCCGCGCCTGCCAAGAAGGCAGCGGCAAAGAAGACCGCCGCCAAGAAGACGGTCGCCAAGAAGGCGGCCGCCAAGAAGACCACCGCCAAGAAGACGGCGGCCAAGAAGGACGTCGACGAGCTGCTCGACGACGAGGCGACGGAGGAGACCCCGGCGGCGCCCGGCAAGGGCGAGGCGGCCGATGCCCCCGAGGGCGCCGAGAACGCCGGCTTCGTCCTGTCCGACGACGACGAGGACGACGCTCCCGCGCAGCAGGTCGCCGCGGCCGGCGCCACCGCCGACCCGGTCAAGGACTACCTCAAGCAGATCGGCAAGGTCCCGCTCCTCAACGCCGAGCAGGAGGTCGAGCTCGCCAAGCGCATCGAGGCGGGCCTGTTCGCCGAGGACAAGCTGGCGAACTCCGACAAGCTCGCGCCGAAGCTCAAGCGCGAGCTGGAGATCATCGCCGAGGACGGCCGCCGGGCCAAGAACCACCTCCTGGAGGCCAACCTCCGGCTGGTCGTCTCCCTGGCCAAGCGCTACACCGGCCGCGGCATGCTCTTCCTGGACCTGATCCAGGAGGGCAACCTCGGCCTGATCCGTGCGGTCGAGAAGTTCGACTACACCAAGGGCTACAAGTTCTCGACCTACGCGACGTGGTGGATCCGCCAGGCCATCACCCGCGCCATGGCCGACCAGGCCCGTACGATCCGTATCCCCGTCCACATGGTCGAGGTCATCAACAAGCTCGCGCGCGTCCAGCGCCAGATGCTCCAGGACCTGGGCCGCGAGCCCACCCCGGAGGAGCTGGCCAAGGAACTCGACATGACCCCCGAGAAGGTCATCGAGGTCCAGAAGTACGGCCGTGAGCCGATCTCGCTGCACACCCCGCTGGGCGAGGACGGCGACAGTGAGTTCGGTGACCTGATCGAGGACTCCGAGGCGGTCGTCCCGGCCGACGCGGTCAGCTTCACGCTTCTGCAGGAGCAGCTGCACTCGGTGCTGGACACCCTCTCCGAGCGCGAGGCCGGCGTGGTCTCCATGCGTTTCGGCCTCACCGACGGCCAGCCCAAGACGCTGGACGAGATCGGCAAGGTCTACGGCGTCACCCGCGAGCGGATCCGTCAGATCGAGTCCAAGACCATGTCCAAGCTGCGTCACCCGTCGCGCTCCCAGGTACTGCGCGACTACCTCGACTAGCCGAACGGACACGGACCGCCCCGCGAGCCCGGTTCCTCCCTTGTGGAGGGGCCGGGCTCGCGGCCGTCCGGGTGCGGGGGACCTCCGTTTGGGTCACTCTGGGTGGGCGACCACTGTCCCCAGAGTCAGGAGTCCGTATGCGTCCGTCACACGCCGTTCTCGGAGCCCTCGCACTGGTACTCGCCCTGCCGGCAGCCGCGGCCGCCGACGAATCCGTGGTCGGCGGCACTCCCGTACGCGTCGCGCAGAGCCCATGGGCGGTCGCTCTCGCCTCTCACGACCGGTTCGGTGCCGCGCGCTCCGGACAGTTCTGTGGCGGCGTTCTGGTCGGCAGCTCGACGGTGGTCACGGCCGCACACTGCCTGAGCCGGGAGGTACTGGGAGTGCCCTGGCAGCAGGTGAGCGACCTGCGGGTCGTCATCGGACGCGACAACCTCACGCGCGGTGGCGGCCATGAGCTCAAGCCTGCGAAGGTCTGGGTGAACCCGGCATACGACAGCTGGACGAACGAGGGTGACATGGCCGTTCTCACGCTGCCCAAGCCGGTCACCAACCGGCCGATCCCGATAGCGGGCGGCGACGACACCGCCTATCAGGCGGGCAATGCGGCCACCGTCTACGGCTGGGGGGACATGACCGGCGAGGGCAGCTACGCCTCGAGACTGCGCTCGGCCGATGTGAACGTGCTCGAGGACGCGGTCTGCGCGCGGGCCTACCCGGGCAACGCCGACGGTACGTACAAGCCCGAATCCATGCTGTGTGCGGGGGAGCCGGGCGGCGGGCGGGACGCCTGCCAGGGGGACAGCGGCGGGCCCCTGGTGGTGCGCGGCCACCTGGTGGGGCTGGTGTCATGGGGGACCGGCTGCGGCAAGGCAGGCAGTCCCGGCGTCTATACGCGTGCCACGGCTCTGCTCCCTGCGATCTCCGGCCATGGCGCCGGCTGAACGGTATGGGTGGCCGCAGGGAAGGGAGCGCCGGAGCATACGAGTGCGGGCGGCCTCCCCGGTTGTGCCGGGGGAACCGCCCGCCGCACGGCCTCAGGCCGCTGCTCGCTCGTCGTGGATGCGAAGTGTCAGCGTTCCTCTTCGGACGCGGACGTCGGAGAAGCGGTCAGCCGCTCCGTCTCGTCCTGTATTTCCGCGGCGATCTTCTTGAGTTCTGGCTCGAACTTGCGACCGTGGTGGGCGCAGAAGAGCAGTTCGCCGCCGGACATCAGGACGACGCGCAGGTATGCCTGGGCGCCGCAGCGGTCGCAGCGGTCAGCGGCCGTCAGCGGGCTCGCGGGTGTCAGAACAGTAGTCACGTCGCCTCTTCTCTAGCTCGACGAGCTGTCGTACCAGGGTCAACATCCAACCAGGCCGAAAACGTTCCCGCTTGTGCCTTTTCCTCGAAAAAAATTCTTCGAGGTGGCCGGGTGCTGCCGGGTGGCGGCGAATGAGCCGTATTGCGTGGTGGTCTGATTCACGTTGGTCGTTGGGATCTGCCCTCCCGGCTGGCTTGCCGGTTGTTGATGAGGACGTGCCCGGAGCCTAAATGGTTCATGCCTGGAAGGGAACGTGATGTGCACGTCACTGGGACGTCATACTATCGAGGGATCGAACGCGTGAGCGAAACCCTACTACGATGGACGTGCTTACGGGTGGCGTCACATCGGCTCTACCAGGCCTCGGTACCCTCTCACCGGCGACACCGCCACAACCGAGTCCGCGGAATGCGGACTGCCAGAAATTCAGCGAGGAGCGAACCGCGTGACCGCCGAGATGTCCGTGCCGTCCACCGCAGTGCTGACCGGGGCAGACCGGGACGGATCCAACTACACCGCGCGGCATCTGCTCGTCCTCGAGGGTCTGGAGGCCGTCCGCAAGCGTCCTGGCATGTACATCGGCTCGACGGACAGTCGCGGCCTGATGCACTGCCTGTGGGAAATCATCGACAACTCCGTCGACGAGGCGCTGGGCGGCTACTGCGACCACATCGAGGTGATCCTCCACGGCGACGGGTCGGTGGAGGTACGGGACAACGGCCGTGGTATCCCCGTGGACGTCGAGCCCAAGACCGGGCTCAGCGGCGTCGAGGTCGTGATGACGAAGCTGCACGCCGGCGGAAAGTTCGGCGGCGGCTCGTACGCGGCCTCCGGCGGCCTGCACGGCGTCGGCGCCTCGGTCGTCAACGCGCTCTCCGCGCGCCTCGACGTCGAGGTGGACCGCAACAGCAAGACGCACTCCATCAGCTTCCGCCGCGGCGTCCCCGGTGTCTTCACCGAAACCGGCCCGGACGCCCCCTTCGACCCCGGCAACGGCCTGCTCAAGGGCAAGCGGGTCGCCAAGACGAAGACCGGCACCCGGGTCCGCTACTGGGCCGACCGGCAGATCTTCCTCAAGGACGCCCGGCTCTCCCTGGAGACGCTGTACGCCCGCGCCCGCCAGACGGCCTTCCTGGTGCCCGGCCTGACCCTCGTCGTCCGCGACGAGCGCGGTATCGACGGCGCCGGCAAGACGGAGGAGATCTTCCGCTACGACGGCGGCATCAGCGAGTTCTGCGAGTACCTGGCCCAGGACAAGGCCGTGTGCGACGTCCTGCGCCTGACCGGCCAGGGCACCTTCAAGGAGACCGTGCCGGTCCTGGACGACCGCGGCCACATGACACCCACTGAAGTCACCCGGGAACTGGCCGTCGACATCGCGCTGCGCTGGGGCACCGGCTACGACGCGATGGTCAGGTCGTTCGTCAACATCATCGCCACGCCCAAGGGCGGCACCCACGTCTCTGGCTTCGAGCGCTCGGTCACCAAGACCGTCAACGAGGTGCTGCGCACCCAGAAGCTGCTGCGGGTCGCCGAGGACGACGTCGTCAAGGACGACGCCATGGAGGGCCTCACCGCGGTGGTGACCGTCCGGCTCGCCGAGCCGCAGTTCGAGGGCCAGACCAAGGAGGTGCTCGGCACCTCCGCCGCCTCACGGATCGTCGCCCAGGTGGTGAGCCGGGAACTCAAGGCGTTCCTGACCTCCACCAAGCGCGACGTCAAGCAGCAGGCCCGCTCCATCCTGGAGAAGGTCGTCGCCGCGGCCCGTACGCGCATCGCCGCCCGTCAGCACAAGGAGGCCCAGCGGCGGAAGACGGCTCTGGAGTCCTCCTCGCTGCCCGCCAAGCTCGCCGACTGCCGCAGCGACGACGTCGACCGCAGCGAACTGTTCATCGTTGAGGGCGACTCGGCGCTCGGCACCGCGAAGCTGGCGCGGAATTCCGAGTTCCAGGCGCTGCTGCCGATCCGTGGCAAGATCCTCAACGTCCAGAAGTCGTCGATCTCGGACATGCTCAAGAACGCCGAGTGCGGCGCCATCATCCAGGTCATAGGGGCCGGATCCGGGCGTACTTTCGACATCGACGCCGCCCGCTACGGCAAGGTCATCTTTCTCGCCGACGCCGATGTCGACGGCGCCCACATCCGCTGTCTGCTGCTGACCCTCTTCCAGCGCTACATGCGGCCGATGGTCGAACAGGGCCGGGTCTTCTCCGCCGTACCGCCGCTGCACCGGGTCGAATTGGTCAACCCCAAAAAGGGCCAGGACAAGTACATCTACACCTACTCGGACAACGAACTGCGCCAGACGCTGCTCGAACTCCAGGCCAAGAAGGTCCGCTACAAGGACAGCATCCAGCGCTACAAGGGCCTGGGTGAGATGGACGCCGACCAGCTCGCCGAGACCACCATGGACCCGCGCCACCGCACCCTGCGGCGGATCAACATCAGCGATCTCGATGCGGCAGAGAAGGCATTCGACCTCCTGATGGGCAACGAAGTCGCCCCCCGTAAGGAGTTCATCACCAACTCCGCCTCCACTCTGGACCGTTCGCGCATCGACACCTGAGCCGCCGGGGATTGCCATGGGCGCCTCTTCCACCCCTGGGTGGAGAGGCGCCCATGGCGTTTCCCATCCGCTGTCCACCCTGGCTCCGATCCGGTCGGCTGTGCCGTCTCCGTGACGTCGGGAGCACCGAAAATTCCCGTTCCACGGAAGCCAGGCCATGAGCGGCGTGCTCACCGTCGTCGCGCTGGCCGGCGCCGCCGTCTGGGCCTGGACCACACGCAACTGGACGTAACGGACGGCGAGGTGTGGGCCTAGGGCGGCTGGGCGACGGCAGGCGTGTGGCTGTGTGGGACGGCGGCACGCATCGGGGTCCTGGGGCCATCGCCTCGTTCCTGGGTATCCACCAGGGCAGCCTGGCCGTCACCCTCTCGATCGCGGCGATGCTGCGGTCCCGGGCCGGCGTCCTCACCTGGCGGGCCCAGGCGGCCCGGCGGACGTACCGTGTCCCTGTTGCAGGCTGATGCCTCTGCGCGCCCCGGACCGCTACGCCCCGACGAACGACCGCACGTGCCGCTGAACCACTGGACGAGCCGGCCCCTGCGGGAGCCGCGTCCCGTGAGGGCCTCGGCGAAGTCCGGCGGTGGATCGGCCGGGCGGTCCCCGTCCTGGTGGTGGGGGGTTTGGTGTGGACCGCCCTGGCGGGGCAGGTCTTCAGCGGCTGGGGCCTGGTGGCGGCTGCCGCCGGGATGGCCGCCGCCATGCCGGCGTTCTGCGGCTTCTTCCGTACGACACTGGCATGCCGACTGTGGCCGTCCATCGGCCTGTTCCTCCTTCTGGAGGCCGGAGGCCGCTGCGTTCGCTTTCGCGCTCGCCAGTGCGCGGATACCCGCGATCGCCCTGTGGTGCGCATGCGCCATCACCGCGATGGAGCGGCTGCGGCTCAGTGTCGCCGTCCCGTGCTCCGCTGCCGCTCTCGGCGCGTACGCCGCGATGAACACTGACAGCCGGCTCACGACCACCCACGACCACCACGACCACCACGACCACCGCAGGCCTCGCGCCGGCTGGTTACGTCGTACGGCTGGACGCCGAGGCGCGTGGCAACGCCCAGCGGCTGCCGGCCCAGGAACGCGCGGCCCGCACGGCCGAGGCCGAGACGGCCGCACGGGCCGAACGTGGCCGGATCGCCCGCGAGATCCACGAGGTCGTCGCCCAAAGCCTCAGCGCCCAGCTGGTCCACCCTGAGGCGGCACGGCAGATGATCCAGCGCAGCACCGGCCTCGAGGCCGACCGTGATCTGCTCCTGGAGCGGGTGGTCGCGTGCCGGGGAATGGCCCGCGAAGGGCTTGACGGGGCGCGTGAGGCGTTTTCCGCGTTGCGCGGGCCATGATCCCCATCGAGGACTTCCTGCGCCGTCTGGCGGCCGCTGAGGGCGCGTAGCCGGATGTCAGGGGCAAGTGGCGCACCGTATCGGCAGAGGCGGGGGCTCGCGGTCCGGCGGGTGGCGCAGGAGGCGCTGACGAACGTATGCACGCATGCGCCGGGCGACCGGGTGAGCGTGCGGCTGGGGTACGCGGACTGTGGCGTAGGGCTCAAGGTGCGCGACTCGGGGGCAGCGGCGCGCCCGCCACATCCGGACGGACCACCCGGGCACCCAGGTAAAGGTGCTCACCACCTACGCCGACGACGACTCACTCTTCCCCGCCCTCCAGGCCGGCGCCTGCGGCCACCTGACCAAGGACGCGGACGGCGACGAGATCCTCCGCGTCATCGACGATGTGCTCTCCGCTGAGGCCAGGCTGTCACCGAAGATCCAGCGCCGCCTCCTGGAGCGCCTCGCCGAACCCGTACCCACACCAGGTCGCAGCCCCCGGACGAGCCGCTGGACGGGCTGACCGCCCGCCACACCGAAGTGCTGCGCCCCGTCGCTGAGGGTCACCCGGACCCGCAAATCGCCCGTGGGCTCCACGTCTCCACCGTGACCGTGAAGGCCCACATCAACAAGCTCTTCGCCAAGGCCTGGGCGCGGGACGGGCTCAGGCGGTCCGCTACGCCTACCGCCACGGCCTCGCACACCCGCCCGGACGACCCACCTGATTCAGTGAACCATTCGGAATGAAGAGTCCCGGATCTTCCTTTCTGTCCATCCTTGGGCCCACGGTCAACAGGTCCGTGCGACAAGGAGTGTTCGGTGGACAAGCAGGACGGCCGAGCGGCCGATGAGCCAGGGGACGTGCGGCTCGACGACCCCTGGTACGAGACGCCCGCGTCCGGATGGGGGGAGTGGGACGACGACGCGACCGACGAACGGAGCGGGCCGGGCCGCACGCAGACACCCGCACCGGTACCGCGGGCCGTGACCCACGACGAGGTCTACCTGGCGGTGCAGCGAAGCGCCGCCTTCCAGGAGGTACGCCGCCGCTACCGGCGCTTCGTTGTGCCGGCCACGGCTGTCTTCCTGGCCTGGTACCTCGCCTACGTGATCACGGCCACCACCGCACCGGGGCTGATGTCGCACCGCGTCGCCGGCGCGCTCAACGTCGCGATGCTGGCCGGACTCGGACAGTTCGCCACGACCTTCCTGCTCACCTGGGCCTACGCACGGCATGCGCGGGTGCGCCGGGACGGTGCGGCGCTCGACATCCGCTGGGAGACCCAGGAACTGACCGGAGGGAACGTCCGTTGACCGGCGACCACCAGACCCTCGCGCTGCTCCTGTTCAGCGTGTTCATCGCCGTCACCCTGGCGATCACCACCTGGGTGGGCCGCCGCAGACAGGGCTCCGCCGAGGAGTTCTATGCAGGCGGCCGGCTCTTCTCGCCCATGGAGAATGGTTTCGCCATCGCGGGTGACTACATGTCCGCCGCGTCCTTCCTCGGCGTCTCCGGCCTGATCGCCCTCTTCGGCTACGACGGCCTGCTCTACTGCGTCGGCTTCCTCGTCGCCTGGCTCGTCGTCCTTTTCCTGGTCGCCGAACTGGTCCGCAACTGCGGCAGGTTCACCCTCGCCGACGTCGTCGCCGCCCGGATGCGCGAACGCCCCGTCCGCATCGCGGCCGGCGCAGCCTCCGTCACCGTCTCCGTGCTCTACCTGGTCGCCCAGATGGTCGGCGCCGGCAGCCTGGTGACGCTCCTCCTCGACGGGGCGGGCGCACAGGCCCACACCTGGATGGTGATCGTCGTCGGCGCGCTGATGGTCGTCTACGTTGCCTTCGGCGGCATGCGGGCGACGACATGGATCCAGATCGTCAAAGCGGTGCTCCTCCTGGGAGGCACCATTGTGCTGACCGTCCTGGTGGTGGCCCGCTTTCACGGTGACATCAACGGGCTGCTGAACACCGCCGCCGAACGTAGCGGCCACGGACGCGCGTTCCTCGCACCGGGACTCAAGTACGGCGACGACTGGACATCACGCCTCGACTTCATCAGCCTCGGCCTCGCACTCGTCCTCGGCACCGCCGGCCTGCCGCACATCCTGGCCCGCTTCTACACCGTGCCCACGGCGCGTTCCGCCCGCCGCTCCGCCGTCTGGGCCATCGGCCTGATCGGCGGCTTCTACCTGATGACCATCGCGCTGGGCTTCGGCGCCGCCGCGGTGCTCGGCAGCGACGCCGTCCGTGCGTCCAACAAGGCGGGCAACACCGCGGTTCCACTGCTCGCCCTGGACCTGGGCGGGGGCGCCGGTTCGGCCGGAGGAACGGTTCTCTTCGCCGTCGTGGCCGCAATCGCCTTCGCCACGATCCTGGCTGTGGTCGCCGGCATCACCCTCGCCTCGTCCGCTTCCGTGGCCCACGACCTGTACGCCTCGCTACGGCGCTCCCGCGGGACGAAGGGGGGCGGGCAGCGCAGTGAGGTGGCCGTGGCGCGCATCGCCGCGGTGGCCGTCGGCGCCGTCGCCATCGGCCTCGCGCTCCTCGCCCGGGACCTGAACGTCGCCTTCCTGGTCGGCCTGGCGTTCGCCGTCGCCGCATCGGCCAACCTGCCGGTCCTGCTGTACGCACTCTTCTGGCGCCGCTTCACCACCCGCGGCGCGGTCTGGTCGGTCTACGGCGGCCTGCTCCCGGCGATCACGCTGGTCGTCCTGTCACCGATGGTCTCCGGCACTTCGGAGTCGCTCTTCCCCGGACTGGACTTCGCCTTCTTCCCTCTGGAGAACCCCGGTGTCGTATCGGTCCCGCTGGGCTTCCTCATGGGATGGCTGGGAACCGTGCTCTCACCGGAGTCCGCCGACGAGGCCCGTCATGCGGAGACGGAGGTCCGGTCTCTTACGGGAGCGGGAGCTGCCTAGAAGCACTCAGACCCATTCGTAACGGTGCTCGGGGCGTCCGGTCTCGCCGTACCTGAGGGTGAGGCGTACCCGGCCGGTGCGTTCCAGGAGCTTGAGGTAGCGCTGGGCGGTCTGCCGGCTCAGCCCCGCCTGGGCGGCGACGTCCTGCGCGGACAGCGGGGCGTCCGCAGATCGCAGCACCAAGCGCACTCGGTCAGCGGTTGCGGTGGAGTGCCCCTTGGGCAGCTCGGTGGAGCCCGCGCCCGACGCCCCCAATGCACCGAAGATCCGGTCGACTTCGGACTGCTCCGCCTGCCCGCCGCTCTCGAAGGTACGGTGCAGCGCCGCGTAACTGTCCAGCTTGGAGCGCAGGCCCGCGAAGGTGAAAGGCTTGACCAGGTACTGCAGCGCGCCGTGACGCATGGCGGCCTGCACGGTCGCGATGTCGCGGGCCGCCGTCACCATGATCACATCAGTGCGCAGACCGCGCCGCCGGAGGTCGGCCACCAGTTGGAGGCCTGTCTCATCGGGGAGGTAGTGGTCCAGAAGGATCAGATCCACGGGGTGCGCATCCAGGGCGGCCCGTGCTTCGGCGGCACTGTGAGCCAGGCAGCTGACGCGAAATCCGGCGATCTTGGCGACATACGCGGCGTTGATCTCCGCGACCCGCACATCGTCGTCCACGACCAATACGTCGATCATCGGCCGGCTCCCGTGGCGTCTGCCGCATCCTCAGCGCCGGCGGAGCACTGAGAGCCTTCGGACCGGCCGGGACTCTCGGCGGCAGTGGTGTCCGCAGGCCCTTCGTGACGCGACGCGTCACACGTCGGCCCACCGAGCTCTTCGGGCAGCGCGTCGGGGACCGTCACGGTGAACACCGCGCCACCACCAGTACGTCCGCCCACCGTGGCGCTGCCGCCGTAACGCTCGGCGAGGCGGCGAACGAGCGCCAGGCCGATGCCGCGCTGCCCGTGCGCCGGTGGTTCCTTGGTCGTCCAGCCCTCGGTGAAGATTTCCGCGCGACGGGCCTCGGGCACACCGGGTCCGTTGTCGCAGACCTGGACAATGGCGGTCCGGCCCTCTGCGCGGATCTCCACCTCCAGCCGCGCGTCCCGCTTGCCCGCCGTGGCGTCCAGGGCGTTGTCGACGAGGTTGCCCAGGACGGTGACCAGGCTGTGCGGGTCGACCAGGCGGTCGGGCAGGTAGGTATCGGGCGAGAGGCCCAATGAGGCGCCGCGCTCGGTGGCGACGGTGGCCTTGCCGACCAGAAGGGCGGCCAGCAGCGGATCGCGAATGCGTTCGGTGACCTGTTCCGCGGTTGCCCGGTGCACGCCCACAACCTCTGTCACGAACTCGACGGCCTCCTCGTACAGCCCGAGTTCGAGCAGTCCGAGGAGCGTGTGCAGCCGGTTGGCGTGCTCGTGGTCCTGGGCGCGGAGGGCATCGATAAGACCGCGGGTGCCGTCCAGTTCACGGCCCAGCCGCTCCAGCTCGGTGCGGTCGCGCAAGGTGACCACGGCACCTCCGTCATCGGTGGGCATCCGATTGGCCACCAGGACACGATGCCCGCTCACGGCGAGCAGATCCGTCCCGGATACCCGGCCGGCGAGCACGTCGGTCGTACGGCCCGGTGGCAGCGTCTCGTCCAAGGGGCGGCCGGTGTCTTCGGCACACAGGTCGAGGAGACGCTGCGCCTCGTCGTTCATGAGGCGGATCCGGCCGTGCGTGTCCAGCGCAACGAAACCTTCCCGGATGCCGTGCAGCATCGCCTCGCGCTCCGCGAGCAGCGCAGAGATGTCGGAGAAAGCCAGGTCGTGCGTACGGCGCTGCAGGCGGCGGGCGACGAGATAGGCGGCGAGGGCACCCACGGCCAGGGCTCCACCCGCGTAGGCGAGCAGTTCGGGCACGGTGGAGAGTAGCCGCCCCTGCACGCTCTCGTACGAGATGCCGACCGACACGGCTCCGACAACTTTGCCGCTCTCGTCGCGTAGCGGAACCTTGCCGCGTGCCGACCGGCCGAGTGTGCCCTCGTCGATCTGCATGACCTCCTTGCCGGAGAGGACAACACTCGGGTCCGTGGAGACGTGGTGCCCGATCTCGTCCGGCTCGGTGTGGGACCAGCGCACACCTCGCCGGTCCATGATCACGACGTACTCGGCGCCTGTGGCGGCGCGAATCCGCTCGGCGTCGCTCTGGACCGGACCGTGCCGCGTAGGGCGGGAGGACTCCAGGGCGTCGTCAAGACGCGGCTCGGCGGCAGTGGTCTGGGCGATGGCGAGCGCGCGGCGCATCGCCTGATCGTCGAGTTGCGCGCTGAGAGGGGCGAGGAACAGGCCGGTCGCGAGCGCGGTGACACCCGTGGCGATGGCCAGCTGCATCATCAGCACCTGCGAGAAGACGCGGCGGGGCCAGCCAAGGCGCAGCCTGGTGGCGGTGCGCGGGCGGTCGGCCGGGGCCGGGCCTGCTACGGCGGACTGGCTGCTGTCGCGTCGATCAGCGCTGCCAAGCACGCCCATGGACGCATCGGAGCGCGGCGTGTGGCCCGAGGGCCGTGCGGCGCTCGGGCGCGAGGCCGGTACGTCCTTCTCGCCCATACGAACGAACAGTAAGCGCGGACCGGACCGGGCCGGTAATCCCTGCCGGGCCGAATTCGGAGGGTGGTCGGGGCACGACTCTCATATGACCGCATGGCGACGCCGCACGGAGTTATCCACAGGCCTTTCGGTTGCGGATTGTGCGCGCCTAGCCTCGCAGGGTGAAGAGGCGGGTGCTCATGACGCCCGGGCAGTCGCAGTGGACCTGCGGCGGCGAGGCGCAGGCCAGGTGCGCGGATGCGCGAAGGGGGACGGCAATGTGGTCGATGCGGGGGCGGCGCAATGAGGGGCAGGGCACGGCAGCGAGGGGTGCACGGCGTGTGATCACGGTGCCGGACGCAGTGGCGGCGGTGCTGGGTGTTCTTGGGCTGGGAGTGGCATTCGGGGTGTCTCTGGGGCTGGCGGTGACGCGCGGCGGGGCACCGGGCGCCGGAGTGCCACCCGCAGAGCCCTGCCGCTGTAGGTGCCACACGGAAACCAGGAAGCGGGACCGGCCCCCGGCGTCAGGAGACCGGAAGGGCGAGCGCGGGCCACGCCATGGCGGCGGTGCCGACGGCGCCGGCGATGGAGGTGACCGTCATACGCGCCGGTGGGCCGAGCGGCGCACCACAGCTAGCGGGCGCCGGAGCACCGTCGGTCCGCTGCTCCACCACGACGCGCCAGGCGCGACCGTCGGTGTGCGTAACGGAAACGGACCAGGTGGGAGTACTTCCCGCAAACGGCCCGCCCGCAAGCGAGCGGTCGTCGGCCCGCCTCGCTTCGGGCCGCACCGCGTCGGTCCGTACGACGTCGAGTGCGTCCGCCCGCTCCTCCCGGATCAGCTCGCGGACCGCGAGGTCGGCGGCCTGCTCCGGCCGGCCCCACGTAGAGCGGCCGCGGCAGTGGTCGAGCGTGATCCGTCCGTCGCGAGCCGCTTCCACGGCCTCCTTGACGAGAGGGGCCGAGGCCCGTCCGTAGGCGTAGCCGTACGGGAGGACGAGCAGCGTGGGGGAGAAGCGGTGGCCGCCGATGTGGGTGACTTCCCAGGCCTCGGCTCCGCCGGCGGCGAGCTCGGCGGCCAGCGGCCGGCCAAGGAGCGCGCAGCAGCGGTCCCGCTTGCCGTTGGTGCAGATGAGGACCAGGGGCTCACCGACGTACGGGTTCCAGAGGCCGCCGTGCTCGCCGGCGCCCAGCGCGGCAAAGTCCAGGCCGAGGGTGGCGTGCGGGTCGGTGACTGTGGTGGTGCGGATCCAGGAGCGGCCCGGCGCGGTGTGCGCGACGAACAGCCGGTGCCGGGAGGCGCCGTGGCAGTCGGCATGCCGTCCGGGTCTGCGGATCAGGGCGACGCGTACGTCCGTACCGTCTGTCGCAGCCTCGAGGGCCCGGCCGAGGTGCGGGTCGAGGTGGCTGTTCGTCAGCGCATTGGCCCCCCAGGGGCCGGTTTGCTCGATGAGCAGCCAGGTGCGGGCGGTGGCAGCGGTCCCGGCGACGGGTTCGGCCGATTCGCGGGAGGCGGTAGCGCAAGTGCTCACGAAGGTAAGCCTAACCTGAGTCTCCGTGGTGGTTCTTCATGCCCCGGCGCCACCGGCTGTCACGGCAGTGGCTGCGGGGGGCGGGGGCCGCTGTACTGCCCACTGGGGCGCATGCGCAGTGGGCGTTCGCCGTACTCCTCGAGTGCGTGCGCGATCCAGCCCGCCGTGCGGGCGACGGCAAAAACCGTTTCGCCGGCCTCGGGAGGCATCCCTGCCGACACGGTCAGCACTGCCAGTGCAAGATCGACATTGGCGTACAGCTCGGTGTGCCGGGCCGTGGTGCTGACCACCCCACGCGCGGCCTGCAATGCCGTCTGTGCCTGCGGTACATCCGCCAGCAGCGCAAACAGTGCACGGGCCCGGGGGTCATCTCCCGGGTAGAGAGGATGGCCGAGGCCTGGTACACGGCGACCCTCGCGCAGATGGTCGGCGACGACCGCGGCAGCGCTGCCCCGGTTCAGCACATCGAGCAGCATCCGGTGAGCGAGTGCGCTCGCCGCGCCATGCAGCGGGCCGTCCAGCGCTCCGAACCCGGCCGAGATGATCGCGTACGGGTGGGCGCGCGCCGAGGCGGCGACCCGCACCGCGAGTGTCGAGGCGGCGAGGTCGTGATCGATGAGCAGAACCAGCGCGGCATCCAGGACGCGCAGCGACGCTGCGTCGGCGGGCGCAGAGGTCAGCCGCGACCACAGTCGCGGTGCGAGTGACTTCATGTCGGACGACTTGGGGGACTGCGGCGGAAGGGCCTCGACGAGGGTGGGGATGAGGCTGCGCGCGGTGTCGAGAACGGCGTCCTCGGACAGGTCGAAGCGCAATGGGTCGGCGGCCGCCGCGGCGATCACGGCGACTCGCAGTCGGTCCATGGGGCCGCTGTGCTCCGGGAGCGAGTGCACGGCGCGGCGAGCAGCGGTCAGTGCGTCCTGCGGCGCCGTGAAGCAGGTGCCACGGCGCAGTTCACCGGTCCACAGCCACTCGGCAACTTCCTCGTAGTGGTAGTGCGCGGCGAGCTCCGCCGTATCGACGCCACGGAAGTAGCAGCGGTCCCTGTCGATCAGTGTGATACCTGTGCGGACCGCCAACTCACCACCGGCACCGGATGGTTCCCGGCGGCTTCCGCGGCGCGCGAGTGCGTCGACCTCCTTCGCGTCGAAGGTGCTGCCGCGGCTCCCCGGTTCGCGGCGGCTGGTCAGCTGGCCGCGGCTCACATAGGCGTACACCGTCTCGGGCTTCACACCGAGCCGGTCGGCCGTCTCCCGGGTGCTCAGCCGCTGCCTGGTCGCGTCATAAGACCTGTCTTGATCCGCCATGGGGTTACCGTATCGACCTGTGGTGATATTGATTTAATCAATATTGACAACATCAAATCAAGCATAGACAGTCGGATCAATATTCAGGGAGGAAAGCGAGGAGATCTGCCATGCCGATCACCGAGGAGAACACACCCATCAACGCGCCCCGCGGGCTCGCGGGCGTCGTCGTCACCGAGACGGAACTGGGAGACGTCCGGGGCCGCGAGGGCTTCTACCACTACCGTCAGTACTCAGCCGTTGAGCTGGCCGCGGTCCGTACCTTCGAGGACGCCTGGTACCTGATGTTGTACGGCGAACTGCCGGATGCCGGGCAGCTGGCGGCCT
The DNA here is from genome assembly GCF_040651455.1 of Streptomyces sp. NPDC048483. Taxonomy (NCBI): domain Bacteria; kingdom Bacillati; phylum Actinomycetota; class Actinomycetes; order Kitasatosporales; family Streptomycetaceae; genus Streptomyces; species Streptomyces sp. NPDC048483. The sequence goes on along the minus strand of NZ_JBEZJZ010000027.1, from coordinate 28,442 downwards.
TTACGGCCGAGACCGCCGCTCTGCGCGCGTTGCCTGGCGCGGTATGCGACGCGCTGCCCGCCATCGCTCAGGCCGGCCTCGTGTCCGGCCCGCTCGCCGGGCTGCGCACCGCACTGTCGCTGCTGGGTGCGACGGCAGGTTTCCGGCCGCTGTACGACATCGACGCCGACCACCGTCGCGCCGATGCCCTTGCCGCCTGTGCCGCCGTACCGACCCTGCTCACCGCGCTGCACCGGCTCGGCCGTGGCCAGCAGCCGGTGGAACCGCGCGCGGACCTGACGTACGCCGCCAACTATCTCTACATGCTCACCGGCCAGGAGCCGGAGCCCCGGCGCGTCCGGGCGATTGAGGCGTATCTGATCTCCACCATCGACCACGGTTTCAACGCCTCGACGTTCACCGCCCGCGTCATCTCATCCACCGGAGCCGACCTCGCGGCCTGCCTTGTCGGTGCGGTCGGTGCGCTCTCCGGTCCGTTGCACGGCGGTGCTCCCAGCCGTGTCCTCGATACACTCGATGCGATCGGCACGCCGGAGCGCATCGACTCCTGGATCCGTGACCGGTTCCAGCGGGGCGACCGGATCATGGGGTTCGGCCACGCCGTCTACCGCACCGAGGACCCGCGCTCCAGGATGCTGCGCTGTATCGCCGAGGAGTTCGGTGGACCGCGGGTGGAATTCGCCGTCCAGGTGGAGGCAAGGGTCGAGGCGCTGCTGGCCGAGCTCAAGCCAGGACGTGAGCTGCACACGAACGTGGAGTTCTACGCCGGCGTCGTCATGGAGCTGTGCGGGCTGCCGCGCGAGATGTTCACGCCCACCTTCTGCGCGGCCCGCATCGTCGGCTGGAGCGCCAACATCCTGGAGCAGGCCGAGGACTCGAAGATCATCCGGCCGGCGGCCCGGTACGTCGGTCCGCCCCCGCCGCAGCCGGTGCCCGATATCGCGCCCTGACGGCTGCCCTACGCCAAGCGGGAGAGCGGGGACGGGGGAGGCCTGCTGCTGGACAAGTCGGCAGCCGGACGGACGTCGGTGGCGCAGGGGCGACCTCAGGGTGCGCAGGAGGGGTTCCGTTACGATCGGCAGCTCGTCCGCCGCCGGTCCGTGCGGCTCGCCACCCGCACCATGGAGGCGCCCCTTGGCCACGCAACAGATCCCGGTCGTCGTGCTCGCGGGCTTTCTCGGGTCGGGCAAGACCACCCTCCTCAACCACCTGCTCGGCGCCGGCGCCGGTACCCGTATTGGTGCCATCGTCAATGACTTCGGCAGCATCGAGATCGACGCGATGACCGTCGCCGGGCAGGTGGACTCAATGGTCTCGCTCGGTAACGGCTGCCTGTGCTGCGCGGTCGACAGCAGCGACCTCGACACCTATCTGGAGCGGCTGGCCCGCCCCGCCGCCCGTATTGATGTCATCGTCATCGAGGCGAGCGGGCTGGCCGAGCCCGAGGAAGTCATCAGGATGATCCTCGCCAGCGAGAACGACCGGATTGTCTACGGCGGGCTGATCGAGGTCGTCGACGCGGCCGAGTTCGCGGTCACCCGCACCCGGCATCCCGAACTCGACCGGCACATGCGTATCGCGGATCTTGTGGTGCTCAACAAGGCCGACCGGATCGCGGACGCTGCGCGCCAGGAGCTCATGGACACACTCGCCGACCTTGCGCCGGGCCGGCCCGTGGTCTGCACGGCGTACGGGCGCATCGATCCGGAGCTGTTCTTCGACCGTGGGGTGGGAGAGGACCTCGATGCAGCCGTCAGGCAGTTGTCGTTCGAGGATCTGCTGCGGGAGAGCGGTGCGGGCTCGGCCGCAGGTCCCGATCACGCGCACGAGGCGCACCACGGCCATGACCACGGTCCTGGCGAGCCCTGCGGTCACCTCCACGCCGCCTACCAGAGCGTGGAGTTCACCTCGTCGGAGCCGATGAATCCGCATCGACTTATGGGTTTTCTTGATGACCGGCCCACCGGCCTCTACCGCATCAAGGGCTTTGTTCACTTCGATGTCCCGGGCAGCCGACAGAAGTTCACTGTGCACGCTGTCGGCGACTTCCTCCGCTTCTACCCCTCGCCGTGGGGCCGTGACGAGGAGCGCAGTACTCAACTCGTCCTGATCGGCAGCCGGATCGACGCGGCGGCGGTGCGGAAAGAGCTGGCGACGTGCCGTGACGGTGCTCCGCGGGAGGCCTCCGAGCACAGCATGTGGGGCGTCCTGCGCTATGTGGCCTCCCGCGAGGAGTAGCTACGGGCCAAGGGCGCCGCAGGCCGTGGGGCACCGGCTACGAACCGCAGACCGCATCCCCAAGCCCCACAGCCACCACCCCCACACCCACCCACCACCCCCACAGCCACCCACCCACACTGCTCCACCAAGCAAACCGGCCGGCCCCAAAGGACCGGCCGGCCGCCCAACGAACAAGATCCGCTTACACCGGCCCCGCCAGCGCCGCCACCGGCTTCGTCAGCGGAACACCCGAGCCGTCCCGGCGCGGATCCACCTCCGGCAGCTGGACCGGGGCGCCCTTGGCGTCCGCCGCCCGTACCGGTGCCGCGACGGTCCACGCCGTGGTCAGGCAGTCCTCGCCCTTGAGGAACCGCTGGCAGCGCACGCCGCCCGTCGCCCGGCCCTTGCGCGGGTACTGGTCGAACGGGGTGAGCTTGGCCGTGGCCACCGAGTCGTCCAGCGTGCCGTGCGAGCCGGCGACCGTGAACACCATGGCGTCGGAGGCTGGATCGACCGCGGCGAACGCGATCACCTTCGCGCCCTCGCTCAGCTTGATGCCCGCCATGCCGCCCGCGGGCCTCCCCTGCGGCCGTACCTGGGACGCCGGATAGCGCAGCAGCTGCGCCTCGCTGGAGATGAAGACCAGGTCCTCGTCACCGGTACGCAGCTCCGCCGCGCCCACGATGCGGTCGCCGTCCTTGAGGGTGATGACCTCCAGCTCGTCCTTGTTGGACGGGTAGTCGGGCACCACCCGCTTGACGACGCCCTGCTCCGTGCCGAGTGCCAGACCGGGCGAGGACTCGTCCAGTGTGATCAGGCAGATCAGTTCCTCGCCGTCCTGGAGGGTCAGGAACTCCGAGATCTGCGCGCCACCGGCGAGACTGGGTGCCGCGGCCGTCTCCGGCAGCTGAGGAAGATCGATCACCGGGATCCGCAGCAGCCGCCCGGTGGACGTCACCGCGCCGACCTCGCCGCGGGTCGTGGCCGGCACGGCCGAGAGGATCACGTCGTGCTTGACCCGCTTGGCCTCCGCGTCGAACGGCAACTCCCCGGTGACCGTACGTGCGAGCAGCCCCGTCGAGGACAGCAGCACCCGGCACGGGTCGTCGGAGACCTGCAGCGGCACCGCACCGACAGTGGTGCCCGACGACTCCAGCAGGACCGTCCGCCGGTCCGTGCCGTACTTCTTGGCGACCGCGGCCAGCTCGCCGGAGACCAGCTTGCGCAGCTCGGCGTCCGACTCCAGGATCTGCGTCAGCTTCTCGATCTCCTCCTTGAGCCGATCCCGCTCGGACTCCAGCTCGATACGGTCGAATTTGGTCAGCCGGCGCAGCGGCGTGTCCAGGATGTACTGCGTCTGGATGTCGCTCAGCGAGAACCGCTCGATCAGCCGCTCCTTGGCCTGGGCGCTGTTCTCGCTGGAGCGGATGAGGCGGATGACCTCGTCGATGTCCACCAGCGCCGTCAGCAGGCCCTCGACCAGGTGGAGACGGTCGCGCCGCTTGCCGCGCCGGAACTCGCTGCGCCGGCGCACCACATCGAAGCGGTGGTCGACGTAGACCTCCAGCAGCTCCTTGAGGCCCAGCGTCAGCGGCTGGCCGTCCACCAGGGCGACGTTGTTGATGCCGAAGGACTCCTCCATCGGCGTGAGCTTGTAGAGCTGCTCCAGGACGGCCTCGGGGTTGAAGCCGTTCTTGACCTCGATGACCAGCCGCAGGCCGTGCTTGCGGTCGGTCAGGTCCTTGACGTCCGCGATGCCCTGCAGCTTTTTCGAGCCGACCAGGTCCTTGATCTTGGAGATGACCTTCTCGGGGCCGACGGTGAAGGGGAGTTCGGTGACGATCAGTCCCTTGCGGCGGGCCGTGACGGTCTCCACAGTGACCGTGGCGCGGATCTTGAAGGTGCCACGGCCCTTCTCGTACGCGTCCCGTACGCCGCCCAGGCCCACGATCCGGCCACCGGTGGGCAGATCGGGGCCCGGTACGAAGCGCATCAGGGTGTCGAGATCGGCGTTCGGGTGCTTGATCAGGTGGCGGGCGGCGGCGATGACCTCGCCCAGGTTGTGCGGCGGCATGTTGGTCGCCATGCCGACCGCGATGCCGGACGTGCCGTTGACCAGGAGGTTGGGATACGCGGCGGGGAGGGCGACCGGCTCTCGTTCCTGGCCGTCGTAGTTCGGCGCGAAATCGACGGTGTCCTCGTCGATGGACTCCGTCATCAGGGACGTCGCCGACGCCATCCGGCACTCGGTGTAACGCATCGCGGCCGGCGGGTCGTCATTGCCCAGCGAGCCGAAGTTGCCGTGGCCGTCCACCAGCGGCAGCCGCATCGAGAACGGCTGTGCCATCCGCACCAGCGCGTCGTAGATGGACGCGTCGCCGTGCGGGTGGAGCTTACCCATCACCTCGCCGACGACCCGGGCGCACTTGACGTACGAGCGGTCGGGCCGCACGCCCATCTCGTTCATCTGGTACAGGATGCGGCGGTGCACGGGCTTGAGACCGTCGCGGGCGTCCGGCAGGGCGCGGGAGTAGATGACCGAATACGCGTACTCGAGGAAGGAACCCTGCATCTCGTCGACGACGTCGATGTCGAGGATCCTCTCCTCGAAGTCGTCCGGCGGCGGGGTCTTCGTGCTGCGGCGGGCCATCGCGGCTGCGGCTCCTTCTGCTGCGTCTACTGCCGATGTGGGATCAACAATGCCGGGTCGGTCAACACTGTCGGGGTCGACCGGAACCGCCGGTCGACCGGATGTCGGATCGGCCGGCCGGCGCATCGATGTGCCGACGGACCGACGTGTGAGTCTGCCTGAGTCTGACGCGGACCATTGTGGACCGCCCCACTGACAACGCCGACCGCGACTCCCCTTTCGGCTCCCGGGGCGGCCGCGTAACGCCCTCCGTACGGGTCCGCTCGTCCGGGAACTTCGCCAGATGTCGGCGCGGTTGCATAGAGTGACAGGACTTCCTCGCAAGCGGATCGAAGGGACGTACATGCCCATGGGTCACACGGCCACAGAACAAGCCGGCTCCGGCGGCCTGACAGCGACCGAGCACCGGCTCGCCAACGGCCTGCGCGTGGTGCTCTCCGAAGACCACCTGACCCCGGTTGCGGCGGTGTGCCTGTGGTACGACGTCGGCTCCCGCCACGAGGTCAAGGGCCGTACGGGCCTGGCGCACCTCTTCGAGCACCTGATGTTCCAGGGGTCAGCCCAGGTGACGGGCAATGGCCACTTCGAGCTCGTCCAGGGCGCCGGCGGATCGTTGAACGGCACCACGAGCTTCGAGCGCACCAACTACTTCGAGACCATGCCCGCACATGAGCTCGAGCTCGCCCTCTGGCTGGAGGCGGACCGGATGGGCTCGCTGCTGGCCGCGCTCGACGACGAGTCCATGGAGAACCAGCGCGACGTCGTCAAGAACGAGCGCCGCCAGCGCTACGACAACGTCCCCTACGGCACGGCCTTCGAGAAGCTGACGGCCATGGTGTACCCGGACGGCCACCCGTACCACCACACCCCCATCGGGTCGATGGCCGACCTGGACGCGGCCTCCCTGGAGGACGCGCGGGCGTTCTTCGGTACGTACTACGCGCCCAACAACGCCGTCCTGTCGGTCGTCGGGGACATCGACCCCGAGCAGACGCTCGCCTGGATCGAGAAGTACTTCGGCTCGATCCCCTCGCACGACGGCAAGCAGCCGCCGCGCGACGGCACGCTGCCCGAGGTCATCGGCGGCCAGCTGCGCGAGGTCGTCGAGGAGGAAGTGCCCTCCCGCGCCCTGATGGCGGCCTACCGCCTGCCGCACGACGGCACCCGTGAGGCGGACGCCGCAGACCTCGCACTGACCGTCCTGGGCGGCGGCGAGTCCTCCCGGCTCTACAACCGCCTGGTACGCCGCGACCGCACCGCCGTCGCCGCCGGCTTCGGTCTGCTGCGGCTGGCCGGGGCGCCCTCGCTGGGCTGGCTGGACGTGAAGACGTCCGGCGGCGTGGAGGTCCCCGACATCGAGCGCGCCGTCGACGAGGAGCTGGCCCGCTTCGCCGAGGAGGGGCCCAGCCCGGAGGAGATGGAGCGCGCGCAGGCCCAGTTGGAGCGCGAATGGCTGGACCGCCTGGCCACGGTCAGCGGCCGCGCCGACGAACTGTGCCGCTTCGCCGTCCTGTTCGGCGACCCGCAGCTCGCGCTGAGCGCCGTCCATCGCGTCCTGGACATCACCCCCCAGGAGGTGCAGGAGGTCGCCAAGGCCCGGCTGCGCCCCGACAACCGCGCGGTGCTCGTCTATGAGCCCACCGAGCCGACCGCCCCGGCCGACCCGGCCGCCGACACCGAGAACGAGGAGGCGGACCGGTGAGCGACTCCACCACCCGCGCAGACTCCGCCACGCCCGCCATGGACTTCCACCCCCAGCCCCAGGGCGGCGCGCCCAAGCCCTGGGCCTTCCCGGCCCCCGAGCGCTTCCGACTCGCCAACGGGCTCACCCTGCTGACCAGTGACCGCCCCGGCCAGCAGGTCGTCGCCGTCGAGATCAACCTCGTCGCCCCTCTGGAGGCCGAGCCCGAGGGCCTGGACGGCATCGCCACGATCATGGCGCGCGGCCTGTCCGAGGGCACCGACAAGCACAACGCCGAGGAGTTCGCCGCCGAGCTGGAGCGCTGCGGCGCCACCCTGGACGCGCACGCCGACCACCCCGGCCTCCGGGTCTCCCTCGAGGTGCCGGCATCCCGGCTGCCCCGCGCGCTCGGCCTGCTCGCCGACGCACTGCGCGCCCCCGGCTTCCCGGACAGCGAGATCGAGCGCCTGGTACGCAACCGCCTCGACGAGATCCCGCACGAGCTCGCCAACCCGGCGCGGCGTGCCGCGATGGCGCTGTCCAAGGAGCTGTTCCCGGCCACCTCCCGGATGTCGCGGCCCCGCCAGGGCACCGAGGAGACCATCGAGCGCATCGACGCCGCGGCCGTACGCGCCTTCTACGACGCCCATGTACGGCCCGCCACGGCCACCGCCGTCATCGTCGGTGACTTCACCGGCGTCGACCTGGAAGCGGCGCTCGCCGACACCCTCGGCGCCTGGACCGGCTCCACCGCCGAGCCGCTCAAGGCCTCGGCGATCACCGCCGACGACACCGGCCGCGTGGTGATCGTGGACCGCCCCGGAGCCGTCCAGACGCAGCTGCTGATCGGCCGCATCGGCGCCGACCGGCACGACCGGATCTGGCCCGCTCAGGTGCTCGGCACGTACTGCCTGGGCGGCACGCTCACCTCCCGGCTGGACCGGGTGCTGCGCGAGGAGAAGGGCTACACCTACGGGGTGCGGGCCTTCGGCCAGGTGCTGCGCTCGTCCGCCGACGGGAGCGGCGCCGCGATGCTCGCGATCAGCGGGTCGGTGGACACCGCATCCACCAGGCCGGCCCTCGAGGACCTCTGGAAGGTGCTGCGGACCCTTGCGGCAGAGGGGCTGACGGACGCCGAGCGGGATGTCGCGGTGCAGAACCTGGTCGGGGTCGCGCCGCTGAAGTACGAGACCGCGGCGGCCGTCGCGGGCACGCTCGCCGACCAGGTGGAGCAGGACCTCCCGGACGACTTCCAGGCGCAGTTGTACGCCCGGCTCGCCGAGACCGGGACGGTCGAGGCGACCGCGGCCGCCGTCAACGCCTTCCCCATGGACCGGCTGGTGACGGTCCTGGTGGGTGACGCCGCGCAGATCGCCGAGCCCGTCAGGGAACTCGGCATCGGCAAGGTGACGGTCGTCAGCGGCTGAGAAAACCCGTTGTCTGACCGCTGGTCAGGCATGGATGGGTCATATATCGACAAGGCGGCTCCCGTGGTGCACCTTCGCCACGGGAGTCGCTGTATGTCCGGAATGGTGTGGCTGGTTGCCCGATGCCCCTGTGGCGTACGGCACAAAGAGCCGGTTCTGTTTGCCGATTGAAAGATGTCCCGATTAGCGTCGGTCCGGCTGTTCGTCACAAGTCCGCCACAACAGTGGCACCGGACAGTCATCGCCGAGTCCCCGTACGGCGCGAGCCAGGGGAGCCGGGGACCCACACGTCCCCTGGGGTGAATCGGACTCCTCTCCGGAGGAGCCCGTAGGAGACCTTCCTGCTCCGAACCCGTCAGCTAACCCGGTAGGCGACAAGGGAGGAAAGGACAAGCCAGCACATGGCGTTCACCCGTGCCACCGGGAAACATCGTGGTGCGAGCCGCACGGCTCGTACGACCCGCAAGATCGCCGGGATAGCCACCCTCGCGGCCACCGGCGTCGTCGCCTCCGTCGCCTCCCCGGCGATGGCCGCCACCAGTGAGGCGCACGTCGAGGACACCGGTCTGCAGCAGGCCGTCGTGATGGGCGACGAGCTCGCCAGCCGCGTCGAGGCGCAGGCCGACGCGCAGCAGGCGGCCGCCGAGGCCGCCGCCGCGCAGGCGAAGGCCGAGGCCGCGGCGAAGAAGGCGGCCGAAGAGGCGCAGCGGCTCGCCGAGGCCGCCAAGAAGAAGGCCGAGGCGAAGGCCAAGGAGGAGCGGGAGGCCAAGGAGCGCGCGGCCCGCGAGGCGGAGCGCAAGCGCCTGAACGCCTTTGTCGCCCCCGTCGCCGGCTCCTACGTCTCCACCGGCTACAAGGCCTCCAGCAGCCTGTGGTCCTCCGGCAGCCACACCGGCATCGACTTCCACGCGGCCACCGGCACCTCCGTCCACGCCGTCGGCTCGGGCACCGTCGTTGAGGCCGGCTGGGGCGGCTCGTACGGCAACAACATCGTGATCAAGATGCACGACGGGACGTACACCCAGTACGGCCACCTGTCGTCCATCGGGGTCTCGGTCGGCCAGACCGTCACCCCCGGCCAGCAGATAGGCCTCTCCGGTGCCACCGGCAACGTCACCGGCCCGCACCTCCACTTCGAGGCCCGCACCGGCCCCGACTACGGCTCGGACATCGACCCGATCGCGTACCTGCGTTCGCACGGCGTCGGCGTCTGACGCTCCGCGCGCCCAGGTGAAGCCCCGGCCATCGGCCGGGGCTTCCGCGTATCCGGCGGGCGGCAGGCGCCGGGCCGTCCGGGGCCGTGGCGGACCATGACGGACCCGTGGCGGACCATGACGGACCCATGGCCAAAAAATATCCATGAATTACCGGAGGCCGTCGGAAAAACCGTTCCGGTCGAATAGAGTCACACAAAACTCGCCGATCGGCGGGTTTCCCGGGGATTACGGCGGAGGCACGGACGATGCGAGGCCATCTTTCCGCGCATGCGGTGTGCACGGCGATTCGCGATGACATTGTCTCCGGTGCGCTCGCACCGGGGAGCCGGCTGATCGAGGAAATTCTCGCAGCCCGCTACGGCGTCTCCAGAGTTCCGGTCCGCGAGGCGCTGCGCACCCTGCAGTCCGAGGGCTTCGTCACCACCCGCCACCATGCGGGCGCCTGTGTCGCCGAGCCCACCGAGCAGGAAGCGGCCGATCTCCTGGACATCCGCGCCCTGTTGGAGCCGCTGGGCGCCGCCCGGGCCGCCGCCCGCCGCAGCCCCGCCCACCTGAAGGTGCTGCGCGGTCTCGTGCGGCTCGGCCGCGAACGGGCCCGGCACGGTCACCCCGCCGATGTGCGCCAACTGGACGGCTGGTTCCACGAGACGCTCGCCCAGGCGGCCGGCAGCCCCAGCCTGACGGCGCTGCTCACCCAGCTACGGCGCAAGATCGAGTGGATGTACGTCGTGGAACTGCCCGCGCGCGCCGCCGAGTCGTGGGACGAACACGGCGCGGTGCTGGACGCGGTGGCCCGCGGAGACGCGGAACGGGCCCGCGCCCTGATGGCGGCTCATATCGAACGTTCCCTCCCGGCGCACCGGCTGCGCCACCCCGCCGCGCCCGCGGTGAGGGACGCGAAACGGCCCGTCAACACGGGGCGTGCCCGCAATTAACATGCGGGCTGTATACAAAGGGGCGGGTAATGGGCGGGGCAATGGTTCCCGATGATCGGGGACCGGTATTTCTGCGCCTCATTTCCGGGGCCGGAGTAATTTGCACCCCGGGATTTCGGCGTGCCCGTACGGTGAATTCGGTCCGGATGGTTTCCTGCGGCGCCGCTTCACGCAAAGAAATGCCCCGCAGCGAATGGCCCCCGTGGCGAATCACCCCGGTCCGCACACCGGAATCGCCACGCACAACAACCACGCGCAGCAACCACCCACAGCCGTCACCCACAACAAGCCCCCGATGCAGCCCCCACCACAAAACGGCCCCGCGGCGGCGACCGTTTCCGGTCACCGCGGCGGGGCCGCGGACAGAGGAGAGCAGGGGCACCCCGACGGCGTCAGACCGTCTCGGGGAGCTCCTCCAGGCCCTCGGCGACGAGCTTCGCCAGGCGGTCGAGCGCGGCCTCGGCGCCCTCGGCGTCGGAGGCCAGCACGATCTCCTCGCCACCCTGGGCGCCCAGGCTCAGGACCGCGAGCATGGAGGCCGCGTTGACGGGGTTGCCATCGGCCTTGGCGATCGTCATCGGGATGCCGGCCGCGGTGGCCGCCCGGACGAAGATCGAGGCGGGGCGGGCGTGCAGGCCCTCGGCCCAGCCGACATTGACGCGGCGCTCAGCCATGGTGGTGCCCTTCAAGTCGGGTGACTGTTGTCTAGACCATTCTCTCACGCTGCCGGGAATGCTCCGGCAGCCCTGCGTTGTGGCAGAGGGTACGCATGCCGTGCCGGTTGTCGGTGCCCCGCCGTACGCTTGTCCGCATGCAGACGCAGCCGGACCACGCGTACCCGACCCACTGGGAAGCCGACGTGGTGCTGCGCGACGGCGGCACGGCGCAGATCCGTCCCATCACCCCTGACGACGCCGAGCGCCTGGTCTCGTTCTACGAGCAGGTATCGGACGAGTCGAAGTACTACCGCTTCTTCGCGCCCTACCCGCGTCTGTCCGACCGTGATGTCCACCGGTTCACCCACCACGACTACGTCGACCGGGTAGGCCTCGCCGCCACCGTGGGCGGCGAGTTCATCGCCACGGTCCGCTACGACCGGATCAACGACCAGGGGCTGCCCGCCAAGGACCCCGAGGACGACCAGGCCGAGGTCGCCTTCCTGGTGCAGGACGCCCATCAGGGCCGAGGCGTCGCCTCCGCCCTCCTGGAGCACATCGCGGCCGTCGCCCGCGAGCGCGGCATCCGCCGGTTCGCCGCCGAGGTGCTGCCCGCGAACTCCAAGATGATCAAGGTGTTCACGGACGCCGGCTACACCCAGAAGCGCACCTTCGAAGACGGCGTGGTCCGGCTGGAATTCGACCTCGAACCGACCGAGCAGTCCATGGCCGTGATGCGCGGCCGCGAGCAGCGCGCCGAGGCCCGATCCGTCCAGCGGCTGCTCGCCCCGGGGTCGGTCGCCGTCATCGGGGCGGGACGCGCCCCCGGCGGCGTCGGCCGCTCCGCCCTGCGCAACCTCCTCGACTCCGGCTTCACCGGCCGCGCCCACGCCGTCAACCACGCCTTCCCCGAGGGCATGGACCGCCTCGAGCCCGAAGGCGTACCCGCCGTCCGCTCGCTGCGGGAGATCCCCGACCCGGTCGATCTGGCGGTCATCGCCGTCCCCGCGGCCCGTGTCCCCGACGTGGTCCGCGACTGCGGCGAACACGGCGTCCAGGGCGTGCTGATCCTCTCCTCCGGTTACGCCGAGGCGGGCCCCGAGGGCCGCGAGCGGCAGCGCGCCCTGCTCCGTCAGGCCCGCTCGTACGGCATGCGGCTCATCGGGCCCAACGCCTTCGGCATGATCAACACCGCCCCGGCCGTCCGGCTGAACGCCTCTCTGGCGCCACAGATGCCCGGTGCGGGCCACATCGGCCTGTTCACCCAGTCCGGCGCGATCGGCATCGCGCTGCTCAGCGGGCTGCATGCGCGCGGCCCCGGTGAGGGCGGCATCGCCGGTATCTCCGCCTTCGTCTCGGCCGGCAACCGCGCCGATGTCTCCGGCAACGACCTCCTCCAGTACTGGTACGACGACCCGGACACCGATGTGGTGATCCTCTATCTGGAATCCATCGGCAACCCCCGCAAGTTCGCCCGGCTCGCCCGCCGTACCGCCGCCGTCAAACCGGTCGTGGTCGCCAAGGGTGCCCGGCACAACGGCACCGCCCCGCTCGGCCACGCCGTGCCCACGGTCCGTATCCCCGACGGCACCGTCGCCGCCCTGATGCGGCAGGCCGGGGTGATCCGCGTCGATACGGTCACCGAGCTGATCGACGCCGGACTCCTGCTGGCCTCCCAGCCGTTGCCGGCCGGTCCGCGCATCGCCATCCTGGGCAACTCCGAGTCGCTCGCCCTGCTGGCGTACGACGCCTGCCTGACCGAAGGCCTGCGTCCGCTGCGCCCCCATGTGCTCGCGCCCACGGCGACACCGGACGACTTCCGGGCCGCGCTCGCCGAGTCGCTCGCGGGCGAGGGCTGCGACGCCGTCGTTGTCACGGCCATCCCCTGGGTGGGTGAAGGGGAAGATGCCGTTCCGGGCACGAGCGAGGGCACCGCGCTCGCCGTCGCCCTGCGCTCCGCCGCCACGGCGGACCCGGCCAAGCCGGTTGCCGTCGTCCACCTCGCCATGGACGACCTGGCCGGGACGCTGGCCGCACCGGGGGAGTGCCCGGAGCCGCCGGCCCCGCCCGCCGAGCCGCCGGCCGCGCCCCGTGCCGAGCCGTCGGCCCCGGACGGCGCGCCGGCACAGTCCCACCCCAGCACCCCCGCGCAGATGCCCGACGGCGCTCCCGCCCAGGCCTCGCCCAGACCCCCGCTGCCCCCGTACCCTCCCTACCCCCCACGCCCCCCGGCCCCGCCCTCCGCCGGCCCGCAGACCTCCCGCGACGCCACGCCCCCGCCTCCGGCCCGACCCCGTCCTGTCCCCGTCCGCATCCCCGCATACCCCGCCGCCGAGCGTGCCGTCCGCGCGCTCGCCGAGGCCGTCCGCTACGCCGCCTGGCGCCGCGATGCCGCCGAGCCCGGCCGGGTGCCCGAGTACGACGACATCCAGGAGACGGCCACCGGGGCCGACATCGACCGGCTCCTCGACCGCCTCGCCCCAGGCCCCGAACGCTCCGCCCCGCTGCCCGCCGCCGACGCCGAGGCCCTACTCGCCCGCTACGGCATCCACGCCCGCCCCTCCCTGCCCGCCCCCGACCCCGACTCCGCCGTCCGCGCCGCCGCCCGGCTCGGCTATCCGGTCGCCCTCAAGACCACCGCACCCCATCTGCGGCACCGCGCCGACCTCGGCGGCGTCCGCCTGGACATCGCCGGCGAGCGCGAACTGCGCCGTACGTACGCCGAATTGACCGACTTCCTCGGCTCGCCCGAAGAGCTGCGCCCGGTCGTCCAGGCGATGGTGCCGCGCGGCGTCGACACGGTCGTCCGGGCCGCCATCGACCCGGCCGCAGGCGCCGTCCTCTCCTTCGGGCTGGCCGGCGCCCCCTCCCAGCTGCTGGGCGACATTGCCCACCGGCTGATTCCGGCCACCGACCGCGATGTCGCCGACCAGATCCGGTCGATCCGCGCCGCCCCGCTCCTCTTCGGCTGGCGCGGCTCGCAGCCCGTGGACACCACCGCGCTCGCCGAGCTGCTGCTGCGCGTCTCCCGGCTCGTCGACGACCACCCCGAGGTCGTCGGCGTCGACCTCGAACCGGTCGTCGTCGCACCACACGGCCTCTCCGTCCTGGGAGCCGGCGTCCGCCTGGCCCGGCCCCCTGCCACCACCGACCTCGGCCCCCGCCGCCTGCCCGTCTACTGAGGCTCTCGCGGCACGGCAGGCCCCGTAAGATGGACCCCATGGCTAAGACCGGTACGACGACCCAGGGGCTGCGCGCGGCGATCGAGCGCAGTGGCTATTACCCGACCCTCGTGGCCGAGGCGGTGCAGGCCGCGGTGGGCGGCGAACCGGTCGTGTCGTACCTCGTCCACCAGGAGACGACCTTCGACGCGAACGAGGTCCGCCGCCATGTCACGGTCCTGGTCCTGACCGGCACCCGCTTCATCGTCAGCCACACCGACGAGCAGGCCGCCGATGCCACCAGCCCCTCGCCGTACGCCACCACCTCCACCGAGTCCGTCAAGCTCGGCCGGATCTCCTCGGTCGTGCTCAGCCGCGTGGTCGCCAACCCCGAGTCGTACACCCCGGGCCAGCTGCCCCGGGAGGTCGTCCTCACCATCGGCTGGGGCGCCGTCGCCCGCCTGGACCTGGAGCCCGCCAGCTGCGGCGACCCCAACTGCGAGGCGGACCACGGCTATACGGGCTCCTCCACCGCCGACGACCTCTCGCTGCGGGTCAGCGAGGCGGGCGACGGCCCGGACTCGGTGCGCGAAACACTCGCCTTCGCCCAGGCGCTCTCCGAGGCCACCGCGGCCACCACCAGCTCCCGCTGATGGTGCACACGGCCCCCGCCTGGCCCGAACCAGCACCCCTCGACCCGCTCACCGCCCCGGTTCCGCAGTACGGCACCGGCTCGCTCGCCGACCTGCTGCCCACCATCACCGCAGGCCAGGGGCTGCGCGAGCTCGCCACCGGAATGGACCTGGCCCCCGCCGACCGGGCCTGCGTCTTCCTCATCGACGGCCTCGGCTGGGAACTGCTGCGCGCCCACCCGCAGGAGGCGCCGTTCCTCACCTCCCTCCTGGGCAGCTCGTTCAACGGCACCGGCCGCCCGCTCACCGCCGGCTTCCCCGCCACCACCGCCACCTCCCTCGCCTCGGTCGGCACCGGCCTGCCACCGGGCGCCCACGGCCTGGCCGGCTACACCTGCGAGGACCCGGCCACCGGCGCGCTGATGAACCAGCTGCGCTGGCGCCCGTGGACCGACCCGTACGTCTGGCAGCCCCACCCGACGGTCTTCCAGCTGGCCGACGCCGCGGGCATCCACACCTGCCAGGTCTCCGCGCCGGACTTCGAGCACACCCCGCTCACCAAGGTGGCGCTCAGCGGCGGCACCTTCCACGGCCGGCTCTCCGGCGAGGAGCGGATGGACCTCGCCGCCGAGCAGCTCGCCGCCGGCGACCGCTCGCTGGTCTACACGTACTACTCCGAGGTCGACGGCAAGGGACACCGCTACGGCGTCGACTCCGATGCCTGGCGCGGCCAGCTGATGTACGTCGACCGGCTCGCCCAGCGGCTGGCCGAGCAGCTGCCGCCGCGCAGCGCCCTGTACATCACCGCCGATCACGGCATGATCGACATCCCCTTCGACCCCGAGTCCCGGATCGACTTCGACGAGGACTGGGAACTGGGCGCCGGAGTACGCCTGTTGGGCGGCGAGGCCCGGGCCCGGCATGTGTACGCACATCCGGGTGCGGCCGCCGATGTGCTCGCCATCTGGCGCGAGGTGCTCGGCGAGCAGATGTGGGTCGCCGGCCGCGAAGAGGCCATCGCCGCCGGGTGGTTCGGCCCGCACGTCGACGACCGGGTGCGCGGCCGGATCGGTGACGTGGTGGCGGTCGCGCACGCCGACATGGCGGTCATTGCCTCCGAACGCGAGCCGGGGGAGTCGTCGATGGTCGGACTGCACGGCTCGATGACCCCGTCGGAGCAGCTGGTGCCCCTCCTGGAAGTCCGTACCTGACCCCTCAGGCCTTTGCCCGCCCTTTTCCCACGAGCCCGAAAGGCCCGCGACTTCCCATGCCCGAGCTGGCGTTCTTCTCCGGAACGATGGACTGCGGAAAGAGCACCCTCGCTCTGCAGATCGAGCACAACCGCTCGGCCCGCGGACTGCAGGGGCTGATATTCAGCCGCAACGACCGGGCCGGGCACGGCAAGCTCTCCTCCCGCCTGGGCCTGGTCACCGAGGCCGTCGAGGCCGCGGACGGGATGGACTTCTACAGCCACATCGTCGGCCTGCTCTCCTCCGGCGGCCGGGTCGACTACGTCATCGCCGACGAGGCGCAGTTCCTCGCCCCCGAACAGGTCGACCAGCTCGCCCGCGTCGTGGACGACCTCGGCCTGGACGTCTTCGCATTCGGCATCACCACCGACTTCCGCAGCAAGCTCTTCCCCGGATCCCAGCGCCTGGTGGAACTCGCCGACCGGATAGAGGTGTTGCAGGTCGAGGCGCTGTGCTGGTGCGGTGCCCGTGCCACGCACAATGCCCGTACCGTCGACGGCCGGATGGTCGTGGAGGGCGCGCAGGTCGTCGTCGGCGATGTCGCCGGCCGTGATGTGGCGCGCTCGCAGGCCGAGGTCGGCTATGAGGTGCTCTGCCGGCGTCATCACCGCCGTATGCAGACCTCCGCCACCGCCCACGCGGCCGCGCTCTCCCCGGACGTCCTGCCGGTCGACGCGCCCCGTCAGCCCGCGCCGGTGCGGGCAGTCAGCGCTTCTGAATGATCGTGAACGAGGCGCCTTCGCTGTCGGCCACCGTCGCCAGTCGGCCGTGTGCGGAATCCTGCGCCGGGCGCAGCACCCGCCCGCCCAGTTCGGTGACCCGGCGCACCGCGGCGTCGGTGTCCGGGACCGCGAAGTACGTCATCCAGTACGGGCCCCGGTCGCGCAGCGGGGCGTTGCCCACGCCATGGATGCCGGCCACCGGATGTCCCTTGATGTGCAGCGTCAGATAGTCGAAGTCGGCCGGGCCCACGGCCTCCGACTCGAAGCCGAAGACCCGTTCGTAGAACGGCTCGACCACGGCGGTCTCCTGGGTGACCAGTTCGTTCCACACCGGAGTGCCCGGCTCGCCGCTGACGGCGGTGCCCATCATCGACCTGCCCTGCCAGATGCCGAAGATCGCGCCCTGGGGGTCGGAGCCGATCGCCATACGCCCCGCGTCCTCCGCGTCGAGCGGCCCGACGCCCACCGTCCCGCCGCAGGAACGGATCTGCTCGGCGGTGGCATCGGCGTCGTCGCTCGCCAGATAAGTGGTCCAGGCGACGGGAAGATGGCGGTCGGGGGCCAGCTCGCCGACTCCGGCGACTTCCTGCCCGTCCAGGTAGGCACGGGCGTACGGACCGAAGTGCTGCGGCCCCGGGCGGAACTCCCAGCCGAAGAGCGCGCCGTAGAACTCCTGCGTCGCGGACAGGCTGTGTGCCAGGAGGCTCACCCAGCAGGGCGCGCCGGGCATCCGCCGAGTCGCTGCCTCGGTCGTCATCGTCAGTTACTCCTCGGAGCATCAAGGTGCTGGCCATTAGGGGTACGGGCGCGGGTCCCGAGCAGATGCTCGCACCCTGTGACCTGCTGTGCGCCCCGGCCGCGCCGTCCTTGGCGCGTTCGCGAGGGAGAATGCCCGTTTTGCTGGTTTGCATCCGTTTCGGTGGCGGAGTCAACTCGCTCAACTCCGTCATACGGAGGGTGGGATCCTGCCTTCTGTACGTAGCCATCGCTACGCAAGGATGAGTCCCATGAATGCCATCATCACCGCTACCGAACTCGCGAGCGAGTTGGCGGGGGCCGACGCCCCGGTGCTCCTCGACGTCCGCTACCAGCTCGGCGGTCCGCCCGGCCGCCCCCAGTACGAGGCCGGCCATGTGCCCGGCGCGGTCTATGTCGACCTAGACGGCGAGCTGGCCTCGCCCCCCGGCCCGGCCGGCCGCCACCCGCTTCCCGATCTCGCCGTCTTCGGCGAGGCCATGCGGGGGGCCGGGGTGACCGCGGACCGTGGCGTGGTCGCCTACGACGGCGGTCAGGGCTGGGCCGCGGCACGCGCCTGGTGGCTGTTGCGCTGGTCGGGTCACCCCGACGTCCGCGTACTCGACGGCGGCCTCGCCGCATGGCAGGCGTCCGGCGGGGTCATGAGTGTCGACAAAGTGACTCCGCCGCGCGGTGACTTCACACCCGCACCGGGGGCGCTGCCGCTGCTGACGGCGGACGAAGCGGCCTCTTTGGCGCACCGGGGCGTCCTCCTCGACGCACGGGCCGCCGAGCGCTACCGGGGCGAGGTGGAGCCCATCGACCGTGTCGCCGGCCATATCCCCGGCGCCGTGTCCGCCCCGACGACCGAGAACGTCGTCGAGGGCGGCACCACCTTCCGCGACGCATCGGAGCTGGCCAAGCGGTTCGCCGCGCTGGGTGCCACCGACGATGCCGAGGTAGGTGTCTACTGCGGCTCCGGTGTCTCCGCCGCCCACCAGGTGCTCGCGCTGGCGGTGGCGGGCATCCCCGCTGCGCTCTACGTCGGCTCCTGGAGCGAATGGTCCGGCGACCCCTCCCGCCCGGTGGCCACCGGCCCGCAGCCGGGCTGAGCCCGCCCGGGGCCCGTACACGCCCTGACAGCACGCCGCCCGCCCCCTGGAGGCCAGGGGGCGGGCGGCACGATTCCGGGTGCTACTCGGGCTTCTTGCGCCGGGTGCCGAAGACGATCTCGTCCCAGCTCGGCACCGCGGCCCGGCGGCCCGGCCGTACGCCGTCCGCCTCCGCCTGCCGGTCCGTCGTCCCGGTCAGCCGGTCACGGTGCCCGGCCACCGCCCGCGGCATCAGGACATCGGCGTACGCGGAACCCGCGCCCGCGCTCGCCGCCGGGGCGGCCGGCTCCTCCAGCTCTTCCTCCGCCGCCTCCTCGTCCTGCGGCGGTTTGGCGGTCTCCGGCACGACCATGTCGCCGCGGAAGCTCGGCACCGCCTCCAGGAGGCTGGTCAGCGAGTCCCGCTCCCGTTCGCGCTCACCGGCGGCTTCCTCCGCGACCCGCGGCCCGGCCTCCTCGCCCGACTGCGCAGCCCGCTCCGCCCGCTCGCCGCGGTCCGGCATCTGACGGTCCAGGGCGCGGTCCAGCGGCCGGTCGCGCGGCAGCCGCGCGATACGGGGCACGAACGGGAAGCTCGGCTCGGGCGTGTCGTCGCTCTCGCCGATCAGCGCCCGCGCCTCGTCGTCCACGGCCTGTACGAGCCGCCGCGGCGGGTCGTACGTCCAGCTCGCGGAGTGCGGCTCGGCCGCGACGCGGTAGACCAGCAGCACCTCCCAGGTGCCGTCGTCCCGCCGCCAGGAGTCCCACTGGACGCTGTCCTTCTCGGCGCCGCGCAGCAGCAGCCGCTCCGCGACCGCCTCACCGAGCTGTGGGCCGGTGTTCTCGCCGGGACGCCGTACGGGAGTCTTACGGGCCCGCTCGGCCATGAACGCGCGCTCCGCCAGGACCGGCCCCTCGAAGCGGCGCACCCGGTCGACAGGGATGCCGGCGAGCTGGGCGACCTCCTCCGCGGAGGACCCGGCACGTATCCGCGCCTGGATGTCCCGCGGGCGCAGGTGGCTCTCGACCTCGATCTCGATCTGGCCCAGCCGTGCGCGGTCGTTGCGGACCGCGGCGCGCAGCCGCTCGTCGATCGGAAGCGTGTACTCGGTGCTGTCCGCAGCTTTGAGCACCAGCCGTGTGCCGTCGTTGGAGACGGCCACGACACGCAGTTCGGGCATGGGGACCTCCCGGGTGGTGCCTGCCGACGTCACGTGCGTCGCTGCTTCCGCTAGTCGAGTGTGGCCTGCCCGGGTGCAGCCTGCCACAATGCCTGGCGTGTCGAGGCTTGGCCCTCAAACGCCGTTATGACACGGTTACCAGTTTGCAACGCCCGGTGACCATGCCGTGTGCCCGGTGACCGATCACCCGTGCCGAGCGACGGCGCCTCGAGGCGAGTGCCGCCTTCAGGGCCCCTCCCGCGGATCCGGGCAGCCGGACGGGATCCCGGGCCAGGGCTCGCCACAGTACTCCATTTGGGCCACTGAAGTGGACCGCCGCGCCGCTGAAGTTCTGGTGCGGCAACGGAGTTGGGTCGCCTTGTCGATCTCTCTATCGCTGTCACGGGTGACGTGAGGGTGGCGTGATTCACAGAATCTTCAAAAACGGAACTATCCACTTCGCCAAAAGGTCACTTCTCCGTGCAAGGTGGAAGGAAGGGGCTATCAAAGGTGGGAGATGGACGAAGAAACCGAAACCGGCAGTAAGAAGAAGGGGAAGCGGATCGACCTGAGCATCGCCCAGGTCGCGAGCAGTGCTCTCGCGGCGGCCGTTGCCGCGTATCTGGCGGGGCAGCTCGGTGTCTACGGAACCATCATCGGCGCGGGTGTGGTCAGTGTCGTGGCCACGACCGGCGGCTCGATATTCCAGCATCTGTTCCGGCGCACCGGCGAGCAGCTCAAGGAGGCGACGGTCACCACCCGGCCGAAGCCGCGCCGCTCCCCTTCCACCGATCCTCGATCCACAACCGGGGCGGCGGCCCGCACGATGGTGCTGCCGACCTTCGACAAACAGGGCGAGCCGGACGGCGTCACCGCCGTCGCCGCCAAGACACCCGGTCCCGGCACGGACCGCACCCGACTGCTTCCGCAGGCCACCCAGGCATACCGCCGCGACCCCGCGGGCGCGCACCCCGCGTCGGGGTCCGCCCGGGCGACGCGGCCGCTGCGGCCCGCCGAAGCCGCCCGCAGCGGCCGGCCCACCGACCGGACACAGCTGGTGCCGCGACTGGACGAGCGCACCATGGCGCTGGGGCAGGCGGCTCCGCTTGAGGCCGTCACCACCGCCGTACTGCCCGGTGCCGGTCAGGCCGGGCGCACCGGTCAGGCCGGGCGCACCGGGCGGCCCGAGGAGGTCAGCGCCGCGACCTACGGCACGCGGCTGCGCGGCTGGAAGCGGCCGGCGCTCGGCGCACTCGCCGTCTTCGTGCTCGCCATGGGCGGCGTCACCGCCATGGAAGGAATCTCCGGGCACACGCCGAGCGGCCAGAAGGGCACCACGCTGAGCAACCTCACCGGCACCGGCACCGCCGGCCGGCCTCAGCCCAGCGGCCCCCGGTCGCCGGACCCGGGCCACTCCACCGGCAACGG
Organism: Streptomyces sp. NPDC048483; assembly: GCF_040651455.1. NCBI lineage: Bacteria > Bacillati > Actinomycetota > Actinomycetes > Kitasatosporales > Streptomycetaceae > Streptomyces > Streptomyces sp. NPDC048483. The sequence continues at coordinate 7,478 of NZ_JBEZJZ010000027.1, read as the reverse complement.
CACGCACAAGGGCGGCACCGGCGAGCCGACCCCGGACCCCAGCGGCACCGGCAGCGGTACGCAGTCGCCGACGCCGACCCCGTCCGACGGCGGCAAGAGCTCGCCGGACTCCGAGACGTCCCCGTCGACCGAGCCGTCTCCGGGGCACTCTTCCGGCAGCGAGACGGGCGGCGACAGCGGCGACGGTCCGGCCGACGGCCAGGGCGGGCAGTCGAACCCGGACGACGCCGAGCAGCAGCAGGCTCCGCAGCCCGACGCCCCCTGAACCGACGCGGACCCCGAACGGCCGCGACCCGGCAGCCCCGCCTCGGGGTGGGTGCCGGATCGCGGCCGTAGGCGTCAGTCGCCCAGGACGCGCCGCAGGTAGCCGTTGGCGAACCGGCGCTCGGGATCCAGCCGGTCGCGCAGCGCGGTGAACTCACCGAACCGGGGATAGACGTCGGCAAGGTAGTCGGCGTCGCGGGTGTGCAGCTTCCCCCAGTGCGGGCGGCCGCCGTGCGCCGTCATGATCCGCTCGGCGGCCGCGAAATACGCCTCGTGCGGCGTACCGCGGTACATGTGCACGGCGAGGTACACGGTCTCCCGGCCGGATGCGGTCGACAGCGGGATGTCGTCGGCCGGGGCGGTACGTACCTCCACCGGGAAGCTGACGCGGAAGTCCGAGCGCTCGACCAGCGCCTTCAGCTCACCCAGCGCCGTGACGGCGGCCTCCCGCGGCAGCGCGTACTCCATCTCCAGGAACCGCACCCGCCGCGGCGAGGTGAACACCTTGTAGGGGATGTCGGTGTACGTACGGGCCGACAGCGCGCGGCTGGAGATCTTGGCGATGCCGGGTATCGCGGCGGGTATGGCGCGTCCGACGCTGCAGGCGACCTGGAAGACGCCGTTGGACAGCAGCTCGTCCTCGACCCAGCCGCTGATCTTTCCGGGCGGCGCGGCCGGGCCCTGGCTGCGGTTGTTGCGCTTGGTGTTGCAGCTGCCGGTGTGCGGGAACCAGTAGAACTCGAAGTGCTCGTTCTCGGCGACGAGCTCGTCGAACCGGCCGGTCACCTCGTCGAAAGGCATCGGCTCCTCACGGGCGGTCAGCAAGAACTCCGGCTCCACGGCGAAGGTCAGTTCGGTGACGACGCCCAGCGCGCCCAGGCCCAGCCGCGCCGCGTCGAAGACCTCCGGGTTCTCCTTGGCGGAGCAGGCCAGGACCGAGCCGTCGGCGGTGACCAGTTCCAGGCCGGTGATCTGGGCCGCGGTCGATGCCGAGTCACGGCCGGTGCCGTGGGTGCCGGTGCTGGTGGCTCCCGAGACGGTCTGCTCCATGATGTCGCCCATGTTGGTCAGCGACAGCCCATGTGCCGACAGCGTCTCGTTGAGGCGCTTGAGGGGGGTACCCGCGGCCACCGTCACCGTGCCCGCCGCGCGGTCGACCTTCCGTACGCCGGTCAGCCGCTCGGGGCGGATCAGCAGCCCGTCGGTGGCGGCCGCCGCGGTGAAGGAGTGACCGGTGCCGGCCGCCTTCACTGTCAGTCCGTCAGCGGCGGCGGTGCGCACGGCGGCCGCCAGCTCCTCGGTACTCGCCGGGGCCACGCTCCGGGCGGGCCGGGCGGTGACGTTGCCCGCCCAGTTACGCCACGGCCCACTGGGACCGCGCCCTCCCGAGCCGCCTACGGCGTTGCTGGCTGCCATGCTGACGTCCCCTCCCTCCGCGCGGGCAGGCCGAGTTCGGCCGCCGTTGGTGTCAGCGCATGATGTCAGTCACTGAAGCGACATCCAGGCGGGGTGACGGGAATCACATGATCAAGGAACCGGCCGGAATCGCCCGGCTCCGGGACATGTCGTACCGCCGGTAACAGGAAAGGCGGGGCGGGGGATTCGGAGGGGGGTGACGGGTTCGCTGATGGACCAGAGGGGGCGACGGCTTCGTCGATGGTCCAGAGGGGTGCGCGCCGGTTCCACCACCGGCCATCCAGCAGGACGTTCCGCTCCCGACCATGGACCGGAGAGCCACGCCCGTCCCCCTCCCTCCGTACGCCAGCGCCTACCCGACCGTCTCGTCGTCCAGCCGCGCGGGGACGGGGGCCGACCCGGCGACCGGGGCGCCCGGTTCCGGTGGGGTCGGTTGGGGGCGCAGGCGGCGGTAGCCCGCGAACGCGACCAGGGCGGCCAGTACGCCGGCGGTGCCCGGTACCAGATAGGCGCGGGCGGCTCCGGCGGCGTCGACGACCCACCCGGCCGCCGAGGAGCCGAGCGCGACGCCGACCGCGAGACCGGTGCTCGTCCACGTCATGCCCTCGGTCAGTTTCGACCGCGGCACGTGCTCTTCGACCAGCGCCATGGTGGTCACCATCGTCGGCGCGATGGACAGCCCGGCGACGAACAGTGCGAGCGCCAGCAGCGGCAGCGAGCCCACCAGTTGGAGCGGCAGCATGCTCACGGCCATCGCGCAGACCCCCACCACCCAGCGGCGGGACGGATGCCCCTTGAGATGCAGCAGCCCGAAGACCGCGCCGGCCACACACGAGCCGAGCGCATAGACCGCCAGCACCAGGCTGGCGGCGGACTTGTGGCCCACCTCCTCGGCGAACGCGACGGTCACCACATCGATCGCCCCGAAGATCGCCCCCGTCGCCACAAACGTCACCACCAGCACCTGCAGTCCCCGCGAACGCAGCGCGGAGCCCTTGGCGTGCTGCTCGCGCGGATGCGGCACCGGTTCCGTACGGCGCTGCGCGGTCAGCCAGAAGACCCCGGCCGCCAGGAAGAGCGCGGCCAGCAGCGGCCCGGCCTCCGGGAACCACGCTGTGGACAGCCCGATGGACAGGATCGGGCCGAAGATGAAGCACGTCTCGTCGACGATGGACTCCCACGAGTACGCGGTGTGCAGCGTGCGCGGCGAGCCCTGGTAGATCTCCGCCCAGCGCGCCCGGACCATCGAGCCCACGCTCGGCACACAGCCCGCACACCCCGCGAACACGAACAGTGTCCAGTCCGCCCAGCGCTGCTGCGTGCTGAGCAGCAGACCGGCGACCGCGGCGAGCGAGACCAGGGTGGCAGGGCGCAGCACCCGGCGCTGGCCGTGCCGGTCCACCAGCCGGGATATCTGCGGGCCGATGACGGCGGCCGACAGCGCGATGGTTGCGGACAGCGCCCCGGCCAGGCCGTAACGGCCGGTCAGCTGGGACACCATCGTGACGATGCCGATGCCCATCATCGACAGCGGCATCCGGCCCAGCAGTCCGGCGGCGGAGAAGGACTTGGTGCCGGGGCGGCCGAATATGGCGCGGTAGGGACTGGGCAACAGGGGTGCTCCGCCGGGTCAGGACCGAGGTTCGGTGAGGAAAAGTGGAACGGTGGGCGATACAGCCGGTAAGGAATGACTGACGCCGATACAGCTTACGGGCGGTGCGGGGTCGGCCGCCTCCCGGTTTCTCCGTCACCGTCCCCCGGTGCTGCGTCCACCCCGCCGCTCAGGGGGTCTGCCCGCCGCGGCGGCGGCAGGGGTGGCAGGATCGTTGACATGCCCGACCAGTGCGATCCCCGCCCTTATGACGCCCTGCTGTTGCTGTCCTTCGGAGGCCCCGAAGGGCCCGACGACGTTGTCCCGTTCCTGGAGAACGTCACCCGCGGCCGCGGCATTCCTCGTGAGCGCCTCAAGGAGGTGGGTCAGCACTACTTCCTGTTCGGCGGCGTCAGCCCCATCAACGCCCAGAACCGAGAGCTCCTGGACGCGCTCCGCAAGGACTTCACCGAACACGGCCTGGACCTGCCGGTCTACTGGGGCAACCGCAACTGGGCGCCCTATCTGACCGACACCCTGCGCACCATGGTCACCGACGGCCACCGCCGTATCGCCGTCCTGGCGACCAGCGCCTACGCCTCGTACTCCGGTTGCCGGCAGTACCGCGAGAACCTCGCCGACGCGCTCGCCGCCCTCCAGGCCGAGGGGCTGCCCGTACCGCAGGTCGACAAGCTCCGGCACTACTTCAACCACCCCGGTTTCGTCCGCCCGATGATCGACGGCGTACTGGCCTCGCTCGCCGAACTGCCCCAGGACGCACGCCAGGGCGCACACCTCGCCTTCACCACGCACTCCATCCCCACGGCCGCCGCCGACACCTCCGGGATCCCTGCGGAGCACACCCGGGACGGCGAGGGCGGCGCCTACGTCGCCCAGCACCTGGACGTCGCGCGCGAGATCGCCGCCGCCGTACACGCGGAGACCGGTGTGCAGCACCCCTGGCGGCTCGTCTACCAGTCCCGCAGCGGCGCACCGCACATCCCCTGGCTGGAGCCGGACATCTGCGACCACCTGGAGGAGGTGCAGGCCGCGGGCGCCTCCGCCGTCGTCATGGCCCCCATCGGCTTCGTCTCCGACCACATGGAGGTCAAGTACGACCTCGACACCGAGGCCACCGCCAAGGCGGCCGAGCTGGGGCTGCCGGTCGTCAGGTCGGCCACCGTCGGCGCCGATCCGCGGTTCGCCGCGGCCGTACGCGACCTCCTCCTGGAGCGCGCGGCCACCGAGCGGGGCCGCTCCCCGGAGCGCTGCGCCCTGGGTGCCCTCGGAGCCTCGCACGACCTGTGCCCCGTCGGCTGCTGCCCCGCCCGCACACCGCGCCCGGCCGCCGCCGGCGCCGACTGGCAGGGCCCGGTCGCACAGGCCCCGGCGTAAGCACCGGCACGCCCCGCCGAAGCGCCCGCGCCCTCCCGTACGCCCCCCGATCACCGCTCGCCCGAGCAAGGAGCAACGTGCCCGACCCGCTGCACCCCGACGTCCAGACCGACGCCCTCTACGACGAACTCCTCGAGCTGGCCCTGGAGGCCGCCCGCCGGGCAGGGACGCTCCTGCGCGACGGCCGGCCCGCCGACCTGGCCGTCGCCGCCACCAAGACCAGCCCCATCGACGTCGTCACCGAGATGGACATCGCCTCCGAGAAGCTGATCACCGGCTTCATCGCCGAGCACCGCCCCGACGACGGCTTCCTGGGGGAGGAGGGCGTCAGCATCGACGGCACCAGCGGCGTCCGCTGGGTCATCGACCCCGTCGACGGCACCGTCAACTATCTCTACGACCTGCCCTCCTGGGCGGTGTCCATCGCGGCCGAGAAGGACGGCGAGACGGTCGTCGGCGTCGTGGCCGCCCCGGTGCGCGGCGAGACCTACCAGGCCGTACGGGGCCGCGGCGCATTCCGCAACGGCGAGCGCATCCGCCACCGGCCCGCGCCGCCGCTGTCCCAGGCGCTGGTCGGTACCGGCTTCGGCTACCTCGCCGAGCGCCGCGCCGCCCAGGCCGAGGTGGTGCGCACGCTGCTGCCGCAGGTCCGCGACATCCGGCGCGGCGGCTCGGCCGCGATCGACCTGTGCGATGTGGCCTGCGGGCGGCTGGACGCCTACTACGAGCGCGGCCTCAACCCCTGGGACCTGGCAGCCGGCGTGCTGATCGCCCAGGAGGCGGGCGCGCTCACCGGGGGCCGCCCCGGGCAGGCCGCCTCCGGCGAGCTCACCGTGGCCGGCTCCCCGGCCCTCTTCGGGGAGCTGCAGCCGCTCCTGGACGGGCTCGGCGCCTGGCACGACTGAAACCCGCCGACGGTTCCCGCAGACACGCCGACGGGCACCGCAGACACACAAGAGCGCCCCGGCACCAGCCCTGCGGTGCCGGGGCGCCCTCGTCGTGGGCGGCCGGAAGGTCAGGCGCGGCTCGCCGCGCCGACCTCCACGCCATGCTCGGTGGCCAGACGCTGCAAGTCCTCCAGCTCTGCCTGCTCGACCTCGGCGAGGAAGTCGTCGCCCGACTCACGGGCCCTGTCCAGATCGGCTTCGGTGCTCTTTATACGCTGCAGAATGCCTGCGGTGAACGCGTCCATGGTGCGCCCCCTCGTCGTGGGTCGGTGGCACGGGGGTGTGCCGACGGGCGGGTCGATCACGGCGTGGTCCCTGCGGTGGATCACGCGTCGCAAGACGCCAACAGGGCGTGATCGCGGGTGTGCAGACGTCCTCCCCACCGCAAACCTCACGGAAACCTCCACCCGTCCAGGAATCTGGCTCATCGGGCATCCGGCACCCGTCGGCCACCCGCCTGCCACCCGCCCGCCATCCGGCCTCCACCCCTCCGCACCCGTCTTACCGCCGGTTTATGGCTCTTCGGGGCAGGATGGAAGGGCTCTGAGAGACTGTTGTGCTGCCCAAAAGGGCCCTGAGGAAGGACTAGCGACGTGCGTGTACTCGTCGTCGAGGACGAGCAGCTGCTCGCCGATGCGGTGGCCACCGGACTACGCCGGGAGGCCATGGCTGTCGACGTGGTCTACGACGGCGCCGCCGCCCTGGAGCGGATCGCGGTCAACGACTACGACGTCGTCGTCCTCGACCGCGACCTGCCGCTGGTGCACGGCGACGATGTCTGCCGCAAGATCGTGGAGCTGGGCATGCCCACCCGGGTCCTGATGCTCACCGCCTCCGGTGACGTCAGCGACCGTGTGGAGGGCCTGGAGATCGGCGCGGACGACTACCTTCCCAAGCCGTTCGCGTTCACCGAGCTGACCGCCCGGGTGCGTGCCCTGGGACGCCGTACGACGGTCGCCCTGCCGCCCGTCCTGGAGCGGGCCGGCATCAAGCTCGACCCCAACCGCCGCGAGGTCTTCCGCGACGGCAAGGAGGTCCAGCTCGCGCCGAAGGAGTTCGCGGTGCTGGAGGTGCTGATGCGCAGCGAGGGCACGGTCGTCTCGGCCGAGCAGCTTCTGGAGAAGGCCTGGGACGAGAACACCGACCCGTTCACCAACGTCGTCCGCGTCACGGTCATGACGCTGCGCCGCAAGCTCGGCGAGCCCGCGGTGATCGTCACGGTCCCCGGCTCGGGATACCGGATCTGACCGGCGATGCCTTCCCTGCCGTCCTTCTCCAAGGCGCACACGCCGCCTCCGGGAACCCCACCGAAACCCACCTGGGACCCCAAACCGGTCAACGTCCGGCCGTTCCCCTGGCTGCGCCCCACGATCCGGATACGGCTGACGCTGCTGTACGGCGGCATGTTCCTGATGGCCGGCATCGTGCTGCTGACGATCATCTACATGCTGGCCGCGAACACCCTGAGCACGGGCAACCAGCTTCCGTTCAAGTTCGTGGACGCGGTCGGTCTGCGCCTCGACAGCACCACCTGCCCCGGGCTGACCTCCGCCGTCGAGGTCGACCAGCTCAACAGCCTGGTCGCCGAGTGCCTCCAGCACCAGCGGGCCTTCGCCCTGAACACGCTGCTCAACCGCTCTCTCCTGGCCCTCCTGGGCCTGACCGTCGTCGCGTTCGCCTTCGGCTATGCGATGGCGGGGCGGGTGCTGTCGCCGCTGGGGCGGATCACCCGTACCGCGCAGCGGGTGGCCGGTTCGGATCTGCACCGCCGGATCGAGCTGGGCGGCCCGGATGACGAGCTCAAGGAGCTGGCCGACACCTTCGACGAGATGCTGGACCGGCTGGACCGGGCCTTCGAGTCGCAG